>JAQTMD010000203.1 GCA_028714595.1 Candidatus Omnitrophota bacterium | reverse complement strand
TCGGCCTGGGAATGGCAAAGGGGCCGCTTATGGCGTACCTTCTTGCGGACCCGGTGATTTCGCTTCCAAGCATGCTTGCAGTTGGCAAGATAATGGGGGCAAAGAGGACCGCAGTTTACGCGGGATTGATTTTGGTGTTCACTGTTGCGGCAGGATTGCTTTATGGCGCGATTGCGGCGTAAGACGCTCCGGCTGCAAACCAGTAAAAAACAGTTGGGACAATAAAAATGGAGCAAAAAGGAGAGTGCGGATTTCAATGATAAAAGGCGCGACGGATTTCCTTTCGGTAAAGTTCAACCGCAACCTATTCATCGCGCTGGCGGTGCTCGGCTTTCTCCTCCTCGCCTTCGAGCAGGCGCAGGCGCCGGTCTCGACGACCCCGAACACCAACGGAACGTGCGCGGAAGGCAACCTCACGGTCCATTTCTTCTACCTCCCGACGTGCCCGCACTGCGCGGCCCAGGAGCCGTTCAACGAGGAGCTTATGAAGCTTTACCCGCAGGTCGCGTGGGTCCAGCACGACATATCCAAGACAGCGGAAGCGCAGTTCATGTCACAGATGATGAAGGACCACGGCGTGGAGGGCGACAGCCTGCGCGTGCCGATGACGTTCATCGGGAACACCTACATCCTCGGCTTTGACTCCAAGACCACCACCGGCGTGCAGCTGCAGGCGATGCTTGCTGATTACGTGTCCAAAAACCCGCAGGCCGTAAACACTACGGCTGACAGCGGCAAGTTCATAATCGACATACCCTTCCTTGGCAAGACCAACCTGCGCGAGATGTCCCTTCCCGCGCTCTCGGTCATCCTCGGCCTTGTTGACGGCTTCAACCCCTGCGCGATGTGGGTCCTGGTCTACCTGATTTCCCTTGTGATGGAGCTCAACAGCAAGAGGCGCATGTGGCTCATCGTCGGCACGTTCCTGTTCGCGTCAGGCGCATTGTATTTCCTTTTCATGACCGCCTGGCTAAACCTGTTCCTGCTCGTCGGCTACCTGCGGCCGATAATGATAATCATCGGCCTTGTCGCCTTGGGAAGCGGCATCCTTGCGGTCCGCGAATACCTGCAGACGCGCGGAAGGCCGGTGTGCAAGATAGAGGACGAGGAGGACAAGTCGAAGAAGGCCGACAGGATACAGGAGATAATATCCTCGCCGCTTACGATTGCGACTTTGCTTGCGATAGTCGGCCTGGCGTTCGCGGTCAACGCGGTCGAGTTCATGTGCTCTGCGGGAATCCCGGCGGTGTTCACGCAGGTGCTTGCGCTTTCCAACCTCAACGGGTTCGAGCACTACGGCTACATCCTGCTCTACGACGTATTCTACATGCTCGACGACATCATAATCTTCTGCGTGGCGGCATTCGCCCTCTCCTCGACCGACTTCACCCAGCGCTACGCCGGGTTCTCGAAGATTGTGGGCGGCACAATCCTGTTCATACTCGGGTTTTTGATGCTGTTCGCTCCGGGATTGCTGAGATGAATAGAAAAGTAGAAAGCGTGTTTTGGCTTTAGGTCTTAAACCGTTTCCCAAATTTCGTCTTCTTTATTGCCCCAAAGTCCGGCTGCCTTCTAATTCTATCCGCCCGCTAGGGCAAAAAAATAAATGCAGCCGCCGGGATTTGAACCCGGGTCTCGAGATTGGCAATCTCGTGTCCTGTTGCCCGCCAAACCGAAAGAGCGCATTGGACGTTCATCCAACACAGAATTCGGCGGCTCCAGGTTGTCCGGCCATTTTCCCGCCGGAAGCTTCCTGCGGGAATAAGGCCTCTGGACTACGACTGCTTCCTGCGCCTTTTGCGAACTAATATTGACATTAAAAGGGTTAAAACGATTGCTGTGAAGGCCGCAAGCAGCGCCCACGCGATAATCGCGGTCTCGGCGGGCTGCGCCTGCGCGCCCTGCGAAGGCTGGGGCGTCTGGTTCGAAGGCGAAAGCCCGATGTCGAGCACGTTGACTACAGTCTGCGTGCCGATTCCGAGGGTGATGTTGCCTCCGAGCCTCGACGGGTCGGGTATCGCATTGTAGGGTATGGTAAAGTCGCTCTGGACCGAAGAGCCCAACGGGATGCGGCCGATAACCTTGGAAAGCGACAGGGACTCGGACGCGTAGCCGAGTGACACGTTCTCCAGGTCGGCGTTGCCGGTGTTCCTTACGTTGAAGGACAAGGCCACGCCGTCCGGTTCCTGCCTTGCCGAGAAGCCCTCGATTGCAGCGGCCTGCACAAGAGGCGCGCCCTGCCCGTTGCCTTCGATGAGATAGCCGGCCGCCTGCTGCGAATAGGCGGACACCGTGCAGGAGTAGTTGTAGATGTAGCCTCCCTCGATTGCGGGCGGGAACACTATATCCCAGCTTTCGTTTGAGGACTTGCGCGGGTCGACAAGCACCAAACGGTCCTCAAATCCTATGACCGAGAAATTCCTGTCTGTCGAAAGCGAAAGGGGCACGGCAATCTGCCGGTCGTAAAGCTTGTTGAACACTGTCGCGTTCACGCTTGCCCGCTCGGAGGCCACGTGAACTCCTTCCGGGAACGATGCGGA
>JAQTMD010000202.1 GCA_028714595.1 Candidatus Omnitrophota bacterium | reverse complement strand
CCGTGCGGCCGGCTGTCATAACCTGGTCAAACCTTCCGTCAGCCAGACCTTTGTCCCACAGTTTGATGACATCGTCGCTCTTACCGCCGGCAAAGATCGGGATAAACGGTCTTTGCCTTACCGAGCCCAGGACCTCGGAAAGGACACTCAGTTCATTTTCCCACCATCTGCCCGTGACATTGGGCTTATCCGGGAATCCTACAACAGTCCCGTTCTGCCTGTGCCACACCGACGCGCCGCTCATGATGACAAGGTCTGCCCAGTCACCGAGCGCTTTGATGTGCGGGAGTTCCGCGTAGACGCGGGCGGGAAGCTCCGCGGTTTCAACTTCCAGTCCGCGGGCGTTCGGCACCATGATAACGTCGCCGGGCTTCATTGCCTTTAAAGCTGCGGGAACTTTTTCCCAGGAATCGATAAAGGGGACTTCCCGGCCGATCTCCTGCGCAAAAATCCGGGCCGTCTCCGAAAGATCAGACAGGAAATCCGGGTCGCCGAATCTTCCCTGATGGCCGATGATTACCACTTTTGCGCCTCTATCAGAAGCCTCTTTCACTGAAACCGCGTCTTTTTTGATGCGCGGCGGTATCCCTTTTGACAAGTCTAACTTACGCACTTTCTCCTTGGAAACAGGGTCTTCGACTTCGACAACAGGAGAATTGGGATCGACCCGCACCAGTACGTTCAAACCTTCTGCGCCTTTTGCCTGCCAATCGACGTCATCCATGGTCAGGCGCGGGAGAACCTCCTTGCGCTGGACAACAATGATATTCCCTTCCTCATCCAGGTCCACCGTAGGCTGGTTTTCCTTGCGCGCGTAGAAGCTCTGGACGTCCACCTCTTTGTCGCCGAAGTATCCGGCATTGGCGTACCAGGCCGTGAGGTCGACCTGGGTCCAGGGACCGCTTGCGGTCTCAAAATGCGTTACCTGGATCATGTTGATGGTCGACATCATGCGCTTCAGGTTCTTGATTGCCAGTATCTGGCCGCTGTTCGGGATATCGGCAAGGATGCCTCCCCTGACCGACCGCATGAGCACCTCGCCCGCCTGCTTGAAGTCTTCCACGGTATAGACGCCGGGCAAATAATAGGTCTCTTCCACGATCGAGCCGTCGGGCTGCGGGACCCTGAAGGCGACGCCGTCGGAAATCAGCATGGGATCGACCTTGGTCTTTGCACCCGCAGCGCCGGTGCTGGTCGTAGGCACGTTATTGTCCCCGTCCCTGCTTCTCGTGGCGTCTTTTTCGCTGGCGACCGTATCCGGAGTTTTCTTTTCGTCGCTGGTGTAGGCATGGATGGTCGCAAGCAGGCTGCGCAATTTCTGGTTCAGCTCTTCCAGCTTCTTGAAGCTGTGCTGCACCAGGGCGAGCGCCGTCTTTCTCGGGCTCTTAAAGAAATCTGCGACATTCAATAGCTTGTTTTTGATGGCCACGGTCACCTTGATCAATTTCGCGATGATCATCGCGCAGCCGGTGGTACACGACGCCGCAGACAAAATAAAGTGTTTATCAGGGTCGTAGGTATCCTCCAGGTTGGCGTTGGGCACAAAGAACTGTTTCTCCAAGACCTTTCCTTTTCCGGGCGCGCTGACAATGACGCGCAGGGCGCCTGCCTCTCGGTGTTGATTCAGCTCTTCATCCTTCGTATACGCGCCGGTGGCATCTTCGACCATATCGATGCCCGCGCCTGCGAACTCGAATTCTCCCCAGGGGTAATTACTCGCGGTCCTGAAGGCATTGCCTGTCCTGCCGCTGAAAACGACGATGTCTTTCCCGAATAACGTAAGCACGTCCTGTCTGGCAGAGACCCTGTTAAACGGTAGGAGCCCGTGGTGGATAAGCCGTCCTTTCGTGAAGAACGTCGCGATCTCTTCTGCGGTCGGCCCTCCTATTGCTACGAGCCGTACGTTCCGCGCCCTCGTCATCACGGAGGCGGTTATAAGATTTCCGATCTCTCCGCCTGCGCCGGAGTAGGCGGCCTTGCTCTTGCCTCTCAGCTCATCCGCCTTGAGCACGAAATTCTCCGGTTCGGATAACGCTATCCATTTCCCGGCTACCAGTTGCTCGACCCGCTTGAGAACGGTGCTGTGCGGATCGTCGGCGGATACCTCCCAGGTAATGCTCAGCTTCTCTTCGGGCTTATAGATATTGGTCACCTCGATGGCCGTTCCCTGCTCTCGTGAGATCGCAAGCGCCATTTTCCTCAGTGCGTGCAGGTACTGCGCCTTGATGACCTGCAATCGCTGCAGTTCGGGATCCGCTTTCGGCAACTCCAGGATAGAAGTGCCCGTAAGCCTGCCGTTCTTATAATACGCTAACCCTAACGGCGTTCCCTCGTCGGTGCGCAATATCGAAACCTGCTGCTGCCAGTCATTCCCTTCGGCGAACAATACTCGGACCGGAGCATAGGCTTCCAGGGTCTGCAGCTTCTTGTTGCGCAGATTATCCCTCAATTCCTGTCTTGCCTTTGCGATCTGCTCAGCCCGCGCTTTTGCCTCTTTTCCCTTCTTTTCTTTACTGGCTTCGTCGGCAGCTTCCACCGCGGCATTGTTTTCGGCGATTATCCTGCTGGAAGCG
>JAQTMD010000201.1 GCA_028714595.1 Candidatus Omnitrophota bacterium | reverse complement strand
CCGAACCCTCGCAAAACGGGCACGGCTTTTCCGGCACTGTCTCCTGGATCCCCAGGGAAAACTGGTCGGGCCGTTTGGCGCGTTCCGTGGATACGATCACCCATCTGCCGATGATCGGGTCTTTTCGTAATTCTGGCATTCCTTCAGCTCCTTTTACCGTGCATACAAAGTAGAGATTATAGCATAACTATATGGAATATCAACTATTTTTATACTGCGCCCGCTACCGGCCGAGGCGCTCACCGGCTTCGAGCCTGAAACCCGCCAGAAAATCGCAGGCTGCCAGGCGTTTCTTGCCCTCAAGCTGTACTTCGGTGATACAGACGATGCCGCGGCCGCAGGCCACACAGATGCCCTGCGCGCTTACTTCGGTGACCGTACCCGGCGCGACATCGGGCTTGACATCAGGGCTGAGGCAGAAAACTGCGTAGATTTTGAGCCGCTTGCCCCTGCACGTCGTATAAGCGCATGACCAGGACAGGCTTGCCCGCACGAGATTTCGGATCTCTTCGGCGCGACTCTCCCATCTGATGCGTATTGTCTCTGCGGTTAATTTCGGGGCAAATGTTTTCTGCGACTCGTCCTGGGGCGTAAGCCTGGCGGTCTGATCACCGATCATGCGCAGGGCCTTCAAAAGCAGGCCCGGGGCATCGGCCGCCAGTTTTTCCTCAAGCGTTATTGCCGTATCGGACGGCTCGATAGCGACACAACTCTGCAGGATCACCGGTCCCGCATCCATCAGCGGCGTGACCTTCATGACGGAGTTGCCGGTCCTGGTCTCGCCGTTCATGATAGCCCGGTTAATCGGGGCGGCACCCCTGTATTTCGGCAGCAGCGACGCATGGACGTTGACCGGCATGATGCGCGGGATGGCCAGGCACTTTTCCGAGAACTTCTGGCCGTAGGCAATGATCACGAAAAGGTCGGGTTCTACCTGCTCAAGACGCGCCATGGACGACGCGCTGTTTACGGACTCCGGCTGATAGACCGCAAGGCCCAGCGCCGCCGCCTCATCTTTTATCGCCGTACCTCCCAGCGCAAGCCCTCTGCTCCTGGGTTTATCCGGCTGGGTGACGACCAGCGCGACCTCGTGTTTTGCCTCTACCAGCGCCCGAAGCGAGCGCCGGGCAAACTCGGAACTGCCGAAAAAAACAATCTTCATGCTACCCATCCGCTCTCCTATACCGGGTCGACGTCCACAATGACTTTTATGCCGGAGGAACGAAAATGCCTCAGGTGGCTCTTCAGGAACGCATTAGTCTCTTTGACCTTCGCCGTGCTCACGAGGATCGTCCAGTGAAAATTGCCGCGCAGTTTCGCAGGCTGGCCCGGGTTGACGGAAATGACGGCGCTGCCGTCGGCAGGCTTTGCCTCGGCCAGCCGGGAAAAAAGCTTTTCTGCCGATTCCCGGACCCTGCCGTCGCTCGCGCCGCGCAGTTTCACCGACACAAAATTCCTGTACGGGGGAAAACCGGTTTGCCTGCGCAGATTCAGCTCCTTCCGGTAAAAAACCTGCGGGTCATGCGATTTCAGCGCCTCAAAGACATAATGGCCGGGGATGCCGGTCTGGATGAGCAGGGATTTTTCGGTCAGCTGCACCAGGCCCGTGAGCAGTCCGAAGACCCGTTCAGCGGCGCGAAAATCGACGAAGTTAAGGGAATTGTCAATGCCCAGGACGCACGTCAGCCCGAATTTGAATGCTGTCCTGGCAACGATCGATTGGGTGGCCACAAAAATGTCCGCGCTTTCCCGGTCAGGCTCATCCGTGCGCTCGAGGAGCCGTATCCGTGCAGCCGGAAACATCCTGGCCAGCTCCGATTCCACCTTTTCCGTTCCCATGCCGCCGAGTTTGAGATATCCCGATTTACATTCCGGGCAGAACTTCGGCAGCGGCTGCTGAAAGTTACAGTAGCGGCAGCGTACGCTGCCGTCCGAATAATAATACACCAGGTTCATGTTACAGCGCGGGCACTTCAGCAGTTTGCCGCAGGTAGAACAGGATACGACGGTGGCAAAACCTTTTCTGTTGTGGACCACCAGGACCTTGTCTTTGGCGGCCAACGCCTGGACGATGCTGTCCTGCACGTACCGGGAGAGGATGATCTTGCGTTTCCTGTCCAGGAGCGGGAAATTCTTCATGTCTACGGTACGTACCTGGGACTCAGGATCGCGTCCGGGCAGGGTCACGTATGCGGCCCTGCGCCGCCGCGTACGATAATAACTTTCCAGCGATACGGAGGTTCCGCCCAGGATGAGTTTTGCCTGTTCAATTTTTGCGCGCATGAGACTTACGGTCCGGGCGTGGTAATGCGGCGTCTGGTCCTGCTTGTACGCGGGGTCATGCTCTTCATCGACGATGATCAGGCCGAGCCGGGGGACCGGGGCAAATACCGCAGAGCGCGTTCCGACCACGATCCGTGCGTCGCCCTGTCTCATGCCCAGCCATACCTCAAGCTCGTGCGGCTGGTTCCGGTGTACCTCATCGATGCCGGCGCCGGGTATTCCGGCCATCCGGGCGCGCGCCTGTCCGAGCATGGCGATGTCCGGCACCAGGACGATTGCCGACTGTCCGAGGGAAC
>JAQTMD010000200.1 GCA_028714595.1 Candidatus Omnitrophota bacterium | reverse complement strand
AAGATCCTGGAGCCGCTCAGGGAAATCGCCGAGATCCTGCCCTGGATACTCTACCACCACGAGCGCTGGGACGGCAAAGGGTACCCGCACGGCCTGGGCGGCACGGCAATACCGCAGGCAGCCCAGATCCTGTCGCTGGCCGACGTCTACGACGCGCTGACTACGGGCCGGGATTATAAAAAGGCGCTCACGAGCGAGGAGTCTTTGGCGGTAATAGAGCAGAGTAAAGGCGCGCAGTTTTCTCCGGAGCTTGCCGATGCCTTTATCCGCATGATCCGCGGGCAGCTTGCCCAAGGCGGGCCGGCGGCATGATGCGATGCGGTTCGGGCGCGCGCAACACCTCACAGATTCAGGTCGGTGGCATGATGTGATGTAGTCCGAGCACGTGCCACACAGGAAGGCACGCGCGCAGGACACATCACATCGTGCCACCCTTGAAAGTAGTTGCTTTTTGGCGCCAGTAATGATATACTAATTCCAATTTATTGTCCGAAATGAACCGTCCAGAGCCACAACAAAAGGCCGCATACATGTCAAAACGACTGTTACTGAATATCGCCCTGGCCGCAGCTGCTTTTGTGTGCGCATCGGCCGTGTGGGCGCAGGAGTCTTCCGAAAAGGCAGGAGCCGGCAAGAACGTTACGGCGATCGAGGTCCAAGGCAATAAGTCCATCAGTACCAACACGATACTTTCCAAGTTAAAGACCCGCATCGGCAGCCCGTACCTGGACAACATCACCAGCGACGACCTCAAGCGTCTCTATCTCCTGGGGTTCTTCAGCGACATCAAGATAGATACCGAGGATTACATGGACGGCGTCAAGGTGATCGTCAGGGTCGTGGAACGGCCGGTCATCGAAAAGATAAAGCTGGTCGGGACGCGCAAGAAGCTCGCGGTAGAAGAAAAGTCGCTGCGCGAGGAGATGAAGTCGAAAGAAGGCCAGCCGCTGGACAATGCCGTGGTCGCTGACGACGTCGAGCGGATCACCAAGGCCTACGAGAAAAAGGGGTACGGCCAGGCCAAGGTCGAGACGTCGTCGGAGGTCGATCCCGATACCCATAAAGCCGCTCTGGTATTCACGATCACGGAAGGCAAGCGCCAGCGCATCAAGGCCATCTATGTCGAAGGGAACATGCATTTTTCCGACCGCCGGATCCTCAAGGTCATGAAGACCAAGCGCGGCTGGTTCTTTAACGCGGGTATCCTCAAGGAAGAAGTCATCGAAGAGGATATGGAGCGCATCAGGCAGTTCTACCATAAGGCGGGATACATCGACGTCATTGCCGCCTATGAAATGAAGCTCGACCCGCGGGCGCGGTTTATTTACATCACCGTGACCATCGACGAGGGCAAGAAGTACCTGGTGGGAAGCCTGCTGGTGCGCGGCAACAAGGATATTACGGAAGGCGAGATCCTGGCCAAGGTCAAGGATTCCACTCCGGGCTCGGTCTTCAGCTACGAAACGCTCAAAGGCGATATCGCCAGCGTCCACGGTCTGTATTTCGACCGCGGCTACATCATGGCCCAGGTCCAGGAGGCGACGGCGCTCAATCAGGACACGGGCAGGGTGGATATCGTCATGAACGTCACCGAGCATCAGGTCGTTTACGTCGACAGGATCAAGATACAGGGCAACGTCAAGACCAAGGACGTGGTGATCCGCCGGGAGCTGCGCATCAAGCCGGGCGACCGGTTTGACGGCGAGAAGCTGCGCCGCAGCAAGGAACGGCTGCAGAACCTGGGGTATTTCGAGGAGGTCAGCTACGATACCGAAGAGACCGGGGTCGCCGAACGCAAGGACCTCGTGGTGGACGTCAAGGAGACCAAGACCGGACAATTCTCGTTCGGCGGCGGCTACTCCAGCGTCGACAAGTTCGTCGGTTTTATGGAGGTGGAACAGAAGAATTTCGACTGGAAGAACTGGCCGTATTTTACCGGCGCCGGGCAGAACCTGAAATTGCGCGCCTCGGTGGGCTCGCTCTCCGACAGCCTGCTGCTGAGTTTCACCGAGCCGTGGCTGTTCGATTATCCCGTCTCGTTCGGGTTTGACGCGTACAAGACGACCCACGACCGCGATACGGACGTCGGCTACGGCTACGACGAAGACGTGACCGGGGGCGACCTGCGGCTGGGCAGGGAACTCGGCGAATACTGGCGCATCGACGGTACGTACCGGTATGACCGCATCGAGATCTCGGACGTCGACGAGGCCGCGTCGCAGGACCTCAAGGACGAGGCCGGCACCAATAACGTCTCGAGTTTCACGACGGAGTTGACCTTTGACAGCCGCGATAACGTGTTCGTCCCGCTGCGGGGAAATGTCCTGGGCAATGCGGTCACGATGGCCGGCGGGCCGTTCGGCGGCGATAAAGATTTCTGGAAATACTCGGGCAGGGTGGAGCACTATGTGCCCCTCCCGCATGAATCGGTGATAGAACTGCGCGCGCGGGTCGGCGTTGCCGAGCCGTACAGCTCGACCGAGAAGATCCCGATCTTCGACCGGTTCTTCTGCGGCGGCGTCAATTCGGTGCGCGGCTACCACGAGCGTTCCATCGGGCCGGTCGACCGGCTGTCCGGAGACCCG
>JAQTMD010000199.1 GCA_028714595.1 Candidatus Omnitrophota bacterium | reverse complement strand
TCTGACTGTCCGGCAACCTGGACAACATGAATTTCCTGTGGCTAGAATCCGATTTCAAGCGACGCTTGCGCGATGCCATCCCCGGCTTCCTGGAGAAACACGTCGAGAAACAGATCGAAGAGAGCCTGGCGCCCCTGTCCCGGTCCGCCCGTTAATCCCATGGATAAAAAGTACCTCCTGCGTCTTGCGGTCGAAGTGACTATCCTTGCCGCCGCCGCCGCTCTCTTTTCCTGCTTCAATACGCGGTATCGGCCGCAGCCCGGAGACCGGCAGCCGACGACCTGGCGGGAATACCACCGGGAGGCAAAGGGACTTTTGACTGCCGGGAAATTCCGGGAGGCTGCGCTTACGGAAAAAGCCGCGCTCTCACTTGACCCGGCTGCGTACAAGTCCTCCATAGACCTGGGCAGCGCCTACATCCAGACCGGAGATTTCATCAAGGCCATCGCGATGCTCAAGAAGGCGGAAAAGCTGGTCGCTTTATACCCGCAGGACCGGGCAAACCTCGAGGTCGTCTATTATAATCTCGGCCTGGCGTATGTCCTGGAACGCAAGCCTGACCAGGCCTGGCAGTATTTGCGCAAGGCCTTTGCCGTCGACACCGGCGCAGGGCGGAACCGCTCCTGGAGCCAGGACTCAAACCCCGGGTTCTCGTTCGTGCCTCAGGACGATTTCCAGGGTTTTCGCAAACAAGTCGAGGAGGATACGGCCGTCCCCCACATGCTGCAGAAGAGGGTACGCAGCCTCACCGCGGAATTCCACGCCAAGCGCTATGAGCGCGTAGTCATGGCCGGCAGGGATTACCTTGCCGACAACCCGGGCACGATCCACGCGTTCTGGTTCGGCAACTTGATCATCAAGTCCCTGAACGCACAGGGCAGATATCCAGAAAGCCTCGAGGAGCTCGACCTGCTCGGTAAGACGGCCTCCGATGCCGGAGCACGCAGATACCTCGACGTGCTGCGCGCGCGGACCCTGGTGCTCGCCAGAGAATACAAACAGGCGTTCGAGTCGCTGCTTAAATTGCAGGGCAGGAGGGAATACGACGAATGGAGCAGGGGAGAGATCCTCGAGATCCTGCGGCTTATCGTCAAGGGAACGCACGGGGCCCTGGATACGTCCGGCTGGGAGGAAGCCGTATTTCCCGGCCGCATCAAGGCCGGGCTCTGGAGAGAGCTCGCCCGGCACTATTACGACGGGAATGACGGCAGCCGCGCCGAGCAGTACGTCGACATGGCGCTGGCGGAGGATGCCCGGGAGACGGATGACAAGTCGCCGGCCCTTGAGCTGTACCAGTTTGCCGGCACCATCTACGACGAGAAAGAAGATTTTTCCAAGGCAAAAGACCTCTGGGAGGGGTTCATCCGCAGGCACCCCGACGCCAAAACAGCGGGGCTGGCGAGGCTTTCGCTCATGCAGATCGAGATGCGCCGGGGCGACTATGCCGCCGCTTTCCATAACCTGAAACGTTCGCAGCTGAGCATGATCGTGCTTTTGGCCACGCTGCTGGGCATCGTGGTCTTTGCGGCCTTTTTCATCCTGGGGCTGTTCCTGCTCTCGCAGCTGTTCTTCAAGCAAAAACTCTATGAAGTCCAGGTATCCGGCATCTACCAGGAGAAGGATCTTTTCAAGTTCATGCTCTATCTGTTCGCGCTGGTGACGTTCCTGCCGGTCGGGTTCCTGGCGCTCAACTATTACTGGCAACCGTTATTCGAGAAGACCGGCCTGAACCCGGTGATGTCGTCGTCGTTGTTCATGGACGCGGCGCTGGTGACGTTTGCCGTGCAGACCCTGCGCCGGAAATACCGGTTGAAGCCCGAAGAGCTCGGTTTCGTATCGCGCGGGCCGGTGTTTGACGCGATCATCCCGCTGGCGGTCGTGCTGGGGACGTTCGTGTTCTTTACGTTCGTGGGCATGCTCTACGAGAAGCTGGGAACGCACATGCCCTCGTCGGGGTGGAAGGACGTGATGCAGACGGAGTTCGTGAAAAAGAACAACGCGGCCCAGATCTACTGGCTGTTCATGGGCCTGGTCGTGGTCGGCCCCATCGCCGAAGAGCTGCTCTTCCGCGTGTTCCTGTTCAATTTCATCGACCGGTATTCCAACCATTACTGGGCTGCGGGAATAAGCGCCGGCGTCTTTGCCCTCTGTCATCAGCAGTTCGTGATGTTCCCGTTCTTCTTTTCGCTGGGGCTTATCTTGAGTTTCATGTACGTCAAGACCAGGTCCATTGTCGGCTGCATGGTCACCCACGCCCTCTACAACTTCACCATTTTCCTTGTCGTCTTTTCCTTCCTCACCTAAAAATCCTGCAACCCCCGGGGTTCAACCCCCGGGGTTGAACCCCGGGGGTTGCAGGAGAGGGGTGGAAAAAAGACAGTAAAAAGTGGAATTTCCCTCTTTACAAATTCTTATTTTATAAGAAGATATATACATTAACGCCAATCATTAATCCCACGGGGGTGTAGGGTAAGGTTGCAAAGGGATTTTTTTTGTGTTATACTTGTTAAGTCTTTAATACGCAAAGAGTTTTGTTCCTGATGAGGATGACGCGCAAAAACCCATTTCTAGCCACGGGTTTTTTGGCAGCAG
>JAQTMD010000198.1:1222-2610 GCA_028714595.1 Candidatus Omnitrophota bacterium | reverse complement strand
TCTGTCGTCGTATTGCCTGCCGCGTCAGTCGCGACAACAATGATCGTGTTCGGGCCCGGCGCCAGGGTGACGGCATGGCTGAAGGAGCCGTCGTTGTTCACGGCGACGGTGCTTCCGTTGATCATAAGGCCCTGGAGCCCGCTCGTGTCCGTCGCGGACCCCGCGATATTCAGGATCTGTTGGTTCGTGGATGCGTTATCGGAAAGGGTGCTGACGGAAAGGACCGGCTTGACCGTGTCGACGATGACCGAGACCGCGGCGCTGCCTCTGTTGCCTGCCTGGTCCAGCGCTTCAACAAGGATGCTGTTACTGCCTTCAGTCAGGCCAAGGTCGAGGCTGAAGGCCCCTCCTGCGTTCTGGACCTGCCTCCCGTTCACCGTGAGCGCTGCCGAGGGGTCATCGATGGTGCCGGAGACCGTGACCTGTGGCGTATTCAGATACTGGTTGTTTTGATGCGACGTGATCTTTGCGACCGGAGCCACAGTGTCGGTCGTGAACCTCCAGCTCGCCGAAGCAGTATTATGGGCCTTGTCGGAGACCGTGAGTGTGGCTTGATGGCCCCCTTCCGCCAGGTTGGCTCCCGGCGTATAAGTCACGCCCGAGGCAGTGACTGCAGCCTGGGCCGTCACGTTGACGCTGTCCACCGTAAGCTGGGCTGAAAGGGGGTCGATGCCCGAGCCGGCGCCGTCGTCTGCGTATTGCGCTGATATCGGGGGCCGTGCGCTGTTCAGGAGCGAGCCGTCTGCCGGCAGGAGGTTCGTTATGGACGGCTGCGTGCTGTCGCAGCCTTTGCCGATGATTTCGATGATGAGAAAGGAAGGCGGCTGGTTTCTGAGCTTTTCGATCTTTTCTTTGATCTCATCGAGGCGGGCGATGATGCCGGCCATTGCCTGATCGAGCTCTGCGAGGAGTGTTGAGAGGTCTTTGAGGTCCTTCTTCTTCCGGTCGTATTCGTCGTCGTGCTTTTTGGGCGGAGCGCGGTCAAGGGCTTCCGAGGCCTCGTCGCACTCCCTCTTCGCTGCCTGCACTTCCTCCCGGGACCGTTCCACCACGCCTCGCTGCCTCTCGGCCCAGGCCCCGTCCACCTCAGGCTCGTCGTCTTTCGACGAATCGTCATCGCCCTCTTCGCTGTCAAGGCTTTTCGCGATCCCGTCGAGGCGCGCCCCCCGGTCCCCGTGGGACCTTCTGAGCAGCCTTGCCTGGTCCAGGTAGTCCTCAAGGTCCCGAGATGAAGCAGCCGGGGAAAGCGCCTGTTTCAGCGCTTGCAGCTTTGCAAGCTCTGCTTCGAGCTCACCCTGTTTGTCCCCATATTCATCAAGGCTCTTAAAGTATCCGTGGTGCCCGCTTTTCAGGACGACCTTAAGCTCGTTCCGGTCTTTTATAGTGAT
>JAQTMD010000198.1:0-1212 GCA_028714595.1 Candidatus Omnitrophota bacterium | reverse complement strand
CAAAGGAACCGGCCCTGGTTTTGAAATCATGCTCTGATGCGACCTTGACGCTGTTCACGTAGATGCGCGCGGACTTGACCCGCGTGCGCTTGCTGTCGCCGTTCGTTACCCGGAGGATCGCCTGGTCCGACGAAGGGCAGCTTCCGAAAGAATCGGTATAGGACGTCGGCTTGCCCTTCCCCCGTTCGTACTTCTTCGGCCCGAACAGGCTCATGTCCATGACCGCGACTGCAAGGGACGCGGAAAAAATCAAGGCCAGCGCGAACGCAAAGGCCGGAAACATTCTTTTCCCGCTGCAGACGACGGCGCGGGCAGTTGTCTTCCAGGCAAGTCTTCTCATAGTTCCTTTCGAAAACCCGGTGAATTTCAAATATGCAGATCGGCCTTATTTCGGCAGCGGGCCGCATAGTAGCAAATATGAATCAGCCTGTCTATCCGTAGACCTACGGAGATTTACAAAAAAAATGCGTTTTAAGTAAAAAAACTTTTCCAATCGGTCGTTTTTACCGGTTTTTTTTATCTAAGGAGAAAACAGAGGAAGCAGCATAGCATTCTATTGCAGAAAAAACACCTACCCGAACGGGTAGGTGTTTACCATATTTTCTGTTTCACTATTTTGTTCTTATGACGATTTCTCTGTGTTTAAACAGATAGCTGGCGGCAGTTGCAGCCGTAGAAGCGTTTATCGCGTTTTTGGGAATGTGGTTACGGTATACTGGCGGTTTGCGATGATCAGACGGTAGCCGGGATAAGGCTCCAGCCGTTCCCGGCATGCAGCGGCATTCTGAAAAGAACATTTTGGACGCAGAAAAATCGGATAAACGCAGATAAATACGGACTGTCCCTGCCCGCCGAATCGTTTGGTTTTTCATTGACACACTCATGACTACCCGGAGGCCTATCCCGCCGCTTTGGGCAGTACATGAATGTGGTTTGTCATATCAGGCATGGACGGAGCATTTGGGCATCTGAAACAACCTTCTCCGTCCCGGGTGTTAGTCTTTGGGGCTAAACCTCAAATCAGTCGTTGCCGCGAATGTACGCGAATAAAGACCAAACGACAGAGCAAGAACTTGGCCATTGCCTTTTTCGCGCTCATTCGCGCCAATTCGCGGCTAAAAATCTTCCGCCTTTGGGCTCCGCATCGAATACTGCACAGCTCTCCCGGTTTTCAATCGGTCTTATTTATCAGCTATTTTTTTCTGAGGAGAA
>JAQTMD010000197.1 GCA_028714595.1 Candidatus Omnitrophota bacterium | reverse complement strand
CTCTGACAAGACCCTGGCCGCGAAGCTTAAAAAATACAAGGCCGCCATGCGCTCAAAGATCAAAAAGACTCGGCTTGCGGTATGAGCACGACCCGGATCGTACACCTGGATCCTAAAAAGCCGGACGACAAACAGCTCCTGGCGGCCGCGGACATCATCCGTGACGGAGGCCTGGTGATCGTCCCGACCGAGACTGTCTATGGCGTTGCCGCGGACGGCTCCAACGCCGAAACTATCAGGCGCCTCATCGAGGCAAAAAAGCGGCCGAAGGACAAACGTTTTTCCCTGCACATCGACGAGAAAGAAAAACTTTCCGGCATGGCAAGAGACATCCCCACGGCGGCATTCAAACTGGCCGACCGCTTCTGGCCCGGGCCGCTGACCATGATCCTGAAAGGCAGGCAGGGCGCCACCGTCGGCGTGCGCATGCCGGACAATGACATTGCCCGCCGCGTGATCCATTTGAGCGATGTGCCGGTAGTCTGTCCCTCGGCAAATATTTCGGGAAAGCCCGCGCCAAAGACGTTTCAGGATGCGATCCGCGACCTGGACGGAAGCGTTGACCTGGCGCTGGATGCCGGGCCGACGAGCCTCGGCTCGGAGTCCACGGTCATAGACCTTACCGCGCAGCCGTTTACCGTCGTGCGTGAAGGAGCGATCGCCAGGAACGAAGTACTGACCGTTGCCAGGAAAAAGATCGTCCTGTTCGTGTGCATGGGTAATTCCTGCCGTTCGGTCATGGCAGAGGCCCTGCTGCGCGATGCGCTGGGGAAAAAAGGCAGGATCGACGTGGAAGTGCTTTCGGCGGGGATCCTGCAGTCGGAAGGCATGGGGGCAAGTATTGCGACTGCGGAGCTCCTGCGCAGGGACGGCATTGACGTCTCAGGCCACCGTTCCCGGCACGTGACCCCCGGGCTGCTCAATAAGGCTGACCTCGTCCTGGTGATGGAGAGGGCGCACGAACAGCACATCCTGGAAACCGCGCCGTGGGTGAAAAACAGGCTGTTCCTTTTGAAGGAATTCGCCAAAGTGGAAGGTAACGGGCTCGATATCCCCGACCCTATCGGCAGGTCGGAGGAGTTTTACAACCAGACCTACGCCGTCGTCAAAAACGCCGTGGCGCGGGTGGCTGAGCTGATATAAATACTTCATGGAGAAAATTGATGAAGAAAATCGTCATCGGTTCTGATCACGGCGGATTCAGGCTCAAAGAAAAGTTGAAGGTTTACCTGCGCAGGAAGGGGTTCGCAATCAAGGACGTCGGCACCTATTCCGAGGAATCCTGCGATTATCCCCTGTATGCGTTTCGCGTGGCCAAAGAAGTGTCGACCGGCAGGTACAGGCAGGGGATCGTGATCTGCAAGTCCGGCATCGGTACCGCCATCGTAGCCAACAAACTTCCCCGCGTGCGCGCCTCCTTGTGTTATAATGTAAAAGCAGCCATAGCGACGCGCAGGCACAACGATTCAAACGTGCTGTCGCTGGGCTCGCAGTTTGTGAGCGGAAAAAAGGCGAAGGCGATCGTTGCTGCGTGGCTTTCTACGGAATTTGAGGGCGGCAGGCACGCGCGCAGGCTCAAGATCATACAAGATATCGAACGCAAGGTGTCCGGGTGCAGGAAATGAAACACTTAAAGAGCATTGACCCGCAGATCTATGCTGCGATCAAGGGCGAGATAAAGCGCGAGCAGGATAACCTGGAGCTGATCGCTTCGGAGAATTTCACCTCGCTGGCAGTCCTGGAGGCGCAGGGCTCGGTACTGACCAATAAATACGCCGAAGGCTACCCGGGCAGGCGCTGGTACGGCGGCTGCGAGTTCGTGGATATCGTCGAGCAGCTGGCTATCGACCGGGCAAAAGAGCTTTTTGGCGCAGAGTACGCGAACGTCCAGCCGCATTCGGGCACGCAGGCGAACATGGCCATTTTTTACGTGGCGGTCAAGCCCGGCGATACATACCTGGCCCTGGACCTGGCCTGCGGCGGCCACCTCTCCCACGGCCTGAAGCATAATTTCTCAGGCATGTTCTACAACGTCGTGCCCTACGGCGTTGACCGCCGGACCGAGATGATCGACTACGAGAACATCCGCGCCCTCGCCCTCCAGCACAAACCGAAATTCATCCTGGCGGGCGCGTCCGCCTATTCGCGGGAAATAGATTTCGTGAAGCTGCGCCGGATCTGCGACGAAGCCGGGTGCCTGATGTTCGTGGACATGGCGCATATCGCGGGGCTGGTCGCGGCCGGGGTGCACCCGTCGCCGGTGCCGCATGCGGATTTTGTCACCTCCACCACGCACAAGACCATGCGCGGCCCGCGCGGGGGATTCGTCCTGGCCAAGGAAAAGTATGCCAGGCAGCTTGATTCATACGTGTTCCCCGGCATGCAGGGCGGTCCGCTGATGCATGTCATCGCCGGCAAGGCAGTGGCATTCCTTGAGGCAAAGACCGAAGAGTTCAAGAAGTATCAGTGTCAGCTCGTCATAAACAGCAACGCCTTTGCCGGGCGCATGCAGGAACTGGGTTTTCGTATCGTTTCAGGCGGCACGGATAACCATTTGTTCCTGGTGGACCTGACCAATAAGAAGATAACCGGCAAGGAGGCGCAGGTCCTTTTGGAA
>JAQTMD010000196.1 GCA_028714595.1 Candidatus Omnitrophota bacterium | reverse complement strand
CAAGGTCCAGGAATTGGCAACAGCGAACCTGAAGAAACTGATCACGTCGCTCAAGGAGAACGGGTTCAATGATCTGGCGGCAAAGCTCACCAGGTTCATCGGAGTCCGCGAAGTCACGTTAGATGCGGACGGAGCATAACCACGGCTTCAACGCGCCGAAGGGCGCGGTTTCCCCCCGGGGAAAGCCGATCTTTCAGGGGCTGCGTAAGCAGTTACAGGAGGCGGCTTTCCCCGACCCCCAAACCAGGGGCGGGGAGATAGATACCAGGGAGAGTCAAAACTATAACCTGTCCTGCCTCGAAACAGGACTACACAAGGAGGAAGAAATGGTTACACAGGGGATGAGAAGGACGGTAGTAGCAGTCATCGTAGTGGGTTTTATGTTCTCGCTGGTGCCGTGCGGCGCCGTGAGAGCGGATAGCCTGCATGCGGGCGGCCAGAGAGACCGCGGCAACATCATGCCTGCCGGCAGGGTAGACACAGGGCTGGTAGCCGGCGGCGCCGGGGATACCAGTGTGGCAGCCGGAGGCAGCAGCGGAGACACGCTTCTTGTAGGCGCAGGGCCGGTGAACACGGGGATCGTAAGCGGAGTTCGTCATGGAAGAGGCGTCAAGGTTGCAGCCGCTGATGTAGCAAAGGCCGCAGCCGGGACTGAAACTGAAACGACTGTACAACCCGCGACAGACGAGGAAAACAGAGTGATTGCGGATGCGCTGGGGACAGCGACCGCTGAAACGCAGGGTGCGAGCGCACGTCCTGACCACGTGCTGGTACGGATGTACGACGCGAACGGCAAATTCATAGGTTTCAGGTCTGAGAAGATCACCTATGACGAGAACGGCAGGATCACCTCAAGAAACATCACGACGTACGACAGCCAAGGTAAGAAGACCGGTACACGCACCATCGATTACGCCTATACCCTCGACGACGAGGGCAGGGTCACCAAGACCACGGTCACCAACAAAAGAGACGGAAAGACCGTCACTACTTCAGAGCATACCTTCACCTACAACGATAAGGGCCGGGTCGTGGAGCGCACCGCGGTGTTCAAGGACGCCAAGGGCAACGTCATCCGCAACGTGGTTCAAACCAACACCATCAATGATGAGGGTCAGGTCGCCGCAAGCACGATTGTCAGGAAGGACAAAGAGGGACACCTTATCGAGACAGTGAATATCACCAACAAGTATGACGATAACGGCACGCTGTTGAAACAGACCTCGGTCACCAGGGACAGAGCCGGAAACAAAACAAGAGTATCGGTCATTGATTACAAGGACGGTATCGCGCAGAGCGGCGTGACCAGGTACTTCGACAGGTCCGGTAAATTGGTGAAAAAAGAGTTCGCGAAATATTCATAGTTTGGCATCAACGCGCCGAAAGGCGCGGTTTCCCCCCGGGGAAAGCCGTTCTTCCAGGGGCTGCTCTAAGCAGTTACAGGAGAGCGGCTTTCCCCGACCCCCAAAAACCGGGGCGGCGGGAATAAATGAGAGGAGGGTAAAGTGAGAAATTTTGTTCCTGAAACCGTTTTCCGGAAAAGTCCGGGTTGCCTTGACATTCTTTTAACAGCGGGTTATACTTTGATGCAGAGAGATGCCCTTACCGAAAAGGGCTTGTTTGTGGGGGGAAATGCCAGGGGGTCGTTAGCAGGCCAAAACGCGGTTCGACGAACGCCACGGTCAGTTAACGATTTTTTTATTTTTAGACGTCGAAACCGGGTTGCCGAAGTAAGACGAGGCGATCCGGTTTTCTATTTTTGAGGGATACGAAGCACCGTGTCTGCAAACAGTACACGGTCAATCACCAGGGAGGAACGAGATGAAGAAGGCGCAGATGATCGCGTATGGTATCGCGGCTTTGCTGGCATGTCAGGTTTTTCCGGTCGCGGCAAGCACGGCTGCCGCCGCTGCAGACCCGACAAGCACGAACGAAAAAGTCATGGACCAGTCCGGGGCAGTGACGCTCAAGCCGGTAAACGCGGCGGTCGAGGTAGCGGACGTTGACGCACGCGAGCCGGTGACCAAGGAGCTGACTGCCGAAGAACAGGCGGCGCTCAGCAAGATATACGGAGCCGCTCCGGCCACGTCAAAGACCCTGGCCCTGATCGGCGGTACCACGGTGTACTACTACGACAAAGACGGAAAGCTCGTGGGGACCTCGCACCAGACCACGGGCACGCAAGAAGAACAGCCGGTCTATTATTACGACAAGGACCACAAAGTAATCCAGATCGGAGACCAGAAGCTTGTGCCGCCGGCAAGGCCGGGCGATGACGTCGCTGACCCCGCGGCGTGGCAGAAGTATTACAAAGATTACGTCAATTACGTCACGGGGCTCGCGGACGTGAGGCTGCGCTCTGCGGCATGGGAGACGCTCGCCAAGGACATCTTCAAGCAGTCGCAGGAGCATCCCGAATACATCACCGCAGGCGCGATCGACTCGGTGATGAACGCGCTGGCGAACGAATTGAAGGAAAAATACCGCAACGACGCCTACGAGGTCGATGTCGGCGCCGCGCAGAAATACGTGGTGGACGCCGCCCTCAACCTGGTGAAGAGCGACGCGTTCAAGACGATGACGGACGCCGAGCAGGCGGCCGTGGGCCATTATTTCATGGTCCTGGGCGTG
>JAQTMD010000195.1 GCA_028714595.1 Candidatus Omnitrophota bacterium | reverse complement strand
TCCCCCGCTGTTTCTGCTGGGCAAGCGCACTATTGAGCTGACCATCGTCAATGACGCCAGCGGCAATAAGTATTTCACCCAGTTTCTTTTTTGCCATGACCATCCTCCATTTTTCGTCCTGCAAGTACAGCAATCACCGGGTTCTTCCCGCGTATTACAGTCTTAAAATCCGATAACAATGCGTTCCGGGGAACGCCCGGGATGAAATCCGCTTATTAAAATGAACTGGATACAGGGTAACAGAAGGAGATTACAATGAAAAGAGCTTCATGACTCTTTCCTTCATGCTCTCGAAGGCGTTGGGCATTCTCTGGGTCAGTATCAGCAGGTCCTTTACGTCGTTCCCTATCGTGCTTTCCCTCCCGCCGTCGCCGTAGAAAATATTCACCATCTTTCCATGGAACATGACCGGTATCAGCAGGACGGCCTTGGGAGTATAACCGCCGGTATGCGAGAAGAAGGACATGTTCAACGGGACATTAGGCGGAGGGCCCATCAAAGCCTTGCCGTTCTGGTGTACGGTCTTGAAAAGGGAGGGATTGTCAAAGGGTATTGCGATCCTTTCGATCAGGTCCCGGTTCACATCGTCCCCGACCGCGTCCAAACCCAGCGCAAACTGCGGCATGACCGTGAACAGCATGCACCGCTTGCAGTATTTCAGCCCGAATTCAAGCACGGTCTTTGAAATATCGTCCCTTGCAAAGGCCGTATCTATGGCATGGATCACTTCATTCAGGGTCCTGGACTGGGCCTTTGCGGGAGCGGATTCGCCGCCGCCGAAAAGCG
Organism: Candidatus Omnitrophota bacterium; assembly: GCA_028714595.1. Taxonomy (GTDB): domain Bacteria; phylum Omnitrophota; class Gorgyraeia; order Gygaellales; family Profunditerraquicolaceae; genus JAQTMD01. Next base: position 1,848 of record JAQTMD010000195.1, on the reverse strand, counting down.
ATGATCCCCCTTCTCCTCCCAGCGCGCCCAGCAGCATGTCCCCCAGCGCTGCGGTATCCTCCTTCTCCTTTTCCACGAAGATTATTTCCGCGTCTTCCAGGATCTCCTGGACTGGTTGCGCGGCCTCCTCCCTTGGTGGAGGCGCGGCCGGCCTGGCTGCCGCGGGCGGACCCGGCTGTGGTGCTTGAGCTGCCGGTTGTTCCTTGAAGAGATTTTGCCAATCCGGGGGCTGCTGCTGTGCCTCCGCGGGAGGCGGGGTGGGGATGGGCCGGGATGCCGGCGGCAGCGGAGGCGCCTGCATGGTCTTCTGCCCGGGCTTTGGTGCGCCCGGGGGAGGCGCAACCTGCGCCACGGGCGGCTTTTGAGCGGCGCCGGGCTGCCCGAGCGGCTGGCGCGCCATCTGCGCCTGCATTCTTTCGAAATCGTCCTGGCTTGAGAGCTCCTCGCCGGCTTTGAGTCCCTCGAGCCCCTTTACCTTCGGTGGTGGCGGAGCGGCCTTTGGCTGTGCCGCTTTGACCGGGCCGCCGGGCTTTGCCGCACCCGGTGCCGCCGCGGTCCTGGCCGCGCCTGCGGCCTGCCTGTACTGCTTTGTGTCCTCGCGCGACAGGGTGATGTAGCGAAGTTTGCGCTTTATGCCATAATAGCGTTCAAGAGAGGCGAGCAGACGCAGTTCCGATGTCACGTGCGGTTTTATCACGCACCCGGTCTTGAACGATATATCATCGAGAGACCGCAGGTCCGAAGGGTCCTCCATGGCTATGTTCATTTTTTTTCCATCGAGAGCGAACGGGACGAACTTGTACTTGCCGGCGACCTCCTTTGGTACCTTCTGCAGAAGCGCGGCATCGATGTTTACGAGAAGGTCGGGATCTATGAAGGGCACGTTGTGCTTCTTGGCAAGGACCTTGCCCAGTGATTTCTCGTCCACGTAGCCGAGCTCGATAAGGTTCGTGCCGAGCCGGCCCCCGAAAATTATCTGTGACTGGATAGCCTCGTCGAGCTGGGCCTTGTTGATCAGCCCTTCCTTCACGAGCATTTCACCCAGCAGTGCCATGACCGTATGATATTATCCAATTGAAGGGTGAAATCAAGAAGAATCCTTTATTCGAAGTTATTTCAGGGTCTTCAGCCGCGCCCTTGCCGCGTCCGCCTGCTCGGAAGAGGGGTGCTTTTCAAGAAGCTTCTGCAGGAATATCCGGGCTTCCGATGTTTTTTTCATTTCAATGAAGGCGATGGCCGCCTTCAGGTATGCCGCCGGGACCTTCGGGTTCTCCGGGTGTTTCTCGATAACGATCCCGAACCTGTCGATGGCCTCACTGTACTGCTTCAGCGCGAAGTTCGATTCTCCCTGCCAGTATATGCAGTTGCCCACGAGCCTGGATGCGGGGAATAGTTTGGAGACGTTTTCGAACTTCTCAATGGACTCCTCGTACGAGCCCTTTCGATACGACTCAAGCGCGTCTTCGTATGCCTCCTCGTCATTTTTCCATGTTTTATGTTCCCCCGCCTTTTCAAGGGCCTGCTTCTGCAGGGCGTCGATCCTGGAAGCCATTTCCCTGTTAAGCGCGGCAATTTCGTCAAGGCGTTTCTCCAGGGGAGCGATCCTCGCGGCGACAGGCTCGGTGGCGCGGCGCGCGGCGTACTCGTTCTCCTCCGCGGCGCCGCGGGCCTTGGCTATCTCCCCGGCCATCTCGTCGATCCGGGTGCTCATCCTCGCGACCATGGTCCTGAGCTCGAGTATGTCGGCCTTCAATTTGTCGTCCCGGGTCCTTGTGCCCTCTGAGTTCTCGCGCCCCAGGCGGTCCAGCTCTGCCTGGTTCGCCTTGATGGACTCCTTCATCTGCAGGA
>JAQTMD010000194.1 GCA_028714595.1 Candidatus Omnitrophota bacterium | reverse complement strand
GGGCTGCGACGGGTTTTTTTCTGGCCCTCGTCTGGCTCGTCGTCTGTGCGGTCCTGCTCGGCCACCGGGTAACGGCATTGCAGTCCGGTCGCCCGGAAGGAACGGTCGTCGAAACGCCGAAGCCGGCAGCGGTCAGCGCGCCGCCGGAAAAGCCGGCCAAGCCCGTAGGGCCGGTCAACAAGGATCTGGAAAAACAGCTGGCTGACTTCAATGCCGCCATCGAAAAGAATCCCGGCGACGCAGCAGCATACTTCAAGCGCGGCATGGCGTTCGGCATGATGGCGGAGCACGGAAAGGCGCTGCAGGATTTTACCAGGGCGCTTGAGCTCGACACGAGTTTCGGCGCGGCCGACTTTTTCTTTTATAATCGCGGTCTTTCCTACAGCTTCATCGGCCGGCTGGAAGAAGCCATCGATGATTTCAGCCGGACCATCGAGTTGAACCCCGCGGCAGACCTGGCGTATTATAACCGCGGCACGGCACGGGCGCGCATGGGAAAGTACGACGAGGCAATGCAGGATTTTTCCAGGACCATAGAGCTTGAACCCAAAGCGGATTTTGCCTACTGCGACCGGGGGATACTCTCCAGCATCAAGGGCCAGTACGAGGCTGCGCTGCAGGATTTCGATACGGCCATCGGATTGAACAACCGTTCCCACGTCGCTTTTTACAACCGCGGCCTGGCGTATGGGCATCTGAAACAGCCTCAAAAGGCGATCGAGGACTTTACCAGGGCCATCGAGCTCGAACCCGCAAACGGCCTCCTGTATTATGATCGCGCAGTCTCATACCAGCATATCGGCCGGTACGAAGCGTCGATAAAAGATTTTACTACGGCGATAGAATTATCGCCGTCCAAGCCCGAGTCGTTCTCGGGCAGGGCGTTAAGCTACTTCCTGAACAAGGAGTTTGATAAAAGCCGGGAGGACGTGGATAAGGTCCGCGCGCTCGGCGGCACGGTCAACGAGAAATTCCTTGAAGCCCTCACGAAGGAATCCGGCGGGAGCCAGACTCCATGAGTTTCGAATACCTGCGTAAAATACCGAGCGTCGGCGAGATCCTAAGCGAAATGCCGCTGCCCGAGGCGCTCAAAAAGATCAAGGACCAGCGCGATAAAGAGATCGGCGACATCTTCAAGGGTAAGAGCGGAAAATTCCTCGTCATCATCGGGCCGTGTTCCGCGGACAATGAAGACGCGGTATGCGACTACGTGTCAAAGCTGGCCGTCCTGCAGTACCAGGTCAGGGAGAAAGTGGTCATCGTGCCGCGCGTCTACACCAACAAGCCGCGCACGACCGGCGAGGGCTATAAGGGCATGATGCACCAGCCTAATCCGAAAGAGCGGCCGAACATCGTCGAGGGCTTGAAGGCGCTGCGCAAGATGCACCTGCGCCTGTTAAAAGAATCAGGCCTGACCGCCGCCGACGAGATGCTCTACCCGAGCAATTATCCGTACCTCGAAGATGTCTTAAGCTACGTGGCAGTGGGTGCGCGTTCCGTGGAGAACCAGCAGCACCGCCTGACCTGTTCGGGCCTCGATATCCCCGTGGGCATGAAGAACCCCACCAGCGGCGACCTGAACGTCATGCTCAATGCCGTGCAGGCAGCGCAGGCTCCCCACGTGTTCATCTATCGGGGCTCAGAGGTCAAAACTTCGGGCAATCCGTACGCACACTGCATCCTGCGGGGTGCCATGAACCAGCACGGCCAGTACATCCCGAATTATCACTATGAAGACATGATGCGCCTGGCGGATATGTACCATAAACGCGGCCTGGCGAATCCGGCCATCATCGTCGATACCAACCATGCCAATTCCGGCAAAAAATTCGAAGAGCAGCCGCGGATCTCCAAAGAGGTCATGCGCAGCATACAAAGTTCCCGTACGCTCAAAAACATGGTCAAGGGACTGATGATCGAGAGTTACCTCGTCGAAGGCAGCCAGGATATCGAGGGCAAGGTGCCGGGAAAATCCATCACCGATCCCTGCCTGGGATGGGAAGATTCGCGCAGGCTGTTGCTCAAGCTCGTCGAGCACCTCTAGACAATACCATGAACGATCTCTTGATGGAAGACTTACGGCAGAAGTTTTCGGAACTGTCGGACACTGCGCTTATCAAACAGATAACCGCCGGCAGGGGGAGTTACCGGGACGGGGTGTATGAACTCCTGGCGGCAGAAGCACATCGTCGCAATCTGGATGAAGCAGTAGCTGCTGCCGGGGAAAAGGATCGACAGGCAAAAGAAGCCAAAGAACACGAAAGCCGGATCCATGAATGGGATAAAGACCTGTCGTTTCTGGCGCTCTTTCAGGTGCCGGACGGCGATTGCGCATTCCTGGAATCGGTGTTGAACGAAACAGATATCCCGTATTGTTTCTCCGGCAGAGACAGCATGTACAAAGGAATCCCCATAATCCTGATGGTGGAACGCGGCCGTCTGGATGAGTCCCGCGAGCTCCTCAAAGACTATATCGCAGGGCTTACCTCTGCTTCGCAGGTGTCGCCCGGCAGTGAGGAGGCAGCGGGGCCGCAACAGGGGCCGGTGGGCAGGAGACGCCTGATACGCTGGGGTTCGGTGGTGCTCTGGGGGATAATGCTGGCAGCTTCAGTCACGGGCCTTATCACGCTCTTCGGTGCAG
>JAQTMD010000193.1 GCA_028714595.1 Candidatus Omnitrophota bacterium | reverse complement strand
CTATGGGCGACGTTCGTATATGACCCGGTAGCACACTGGGTGTGGGGGGTAGGCGGCTGGCTTCGCGAACTGGGTGCGCTGGATTTTGCGGGCGGAACAGTTGTGCATATCAACGCCGGTATTGCAGCATTAGTTACAGCGATAGTTATCGGCAAGCGGAAATGTTACGACAAGCATCCGACGCCGCCGCACAACCTGCCGTTCAGCGTTTTGGGGGCGGGTTTACTATGGTTCGGCTGGTTCGGATTCAACGCAGGAAGCGCGCTCGCGGCAAACGGCCTTGCGGCGCAGGCGTTCGTCGTAACCAACACTGCAGCGGCCGCGGCCGCATTGTCATGGATGGCTGTCAGCTGGCTCCACAACAAGAAGCCCGGCAGCATGGGCATCGTAACGGGAGCCGTCTGCGGGCTTGTTGCGATAACGCCTGCGTCCGGGTTCGTCAGCCCGATGGCCGCGATAGTCATCGGTGGTCTGGCAGGCGTCGTCTGCTATCTTGCGGTCGTGGTTGTTAAGACCATGACACGGCTTGATGACGCGCTGGACGTGCTCGCCTGTCACGGCGTAGGCGGCATAACAGGCGCGCTGCTTACCGGCGTTTTCGCAGACAAGGCGATAAATAGCGCGGGCGCTGACGGCCTGCTTGCGGGCAATGCGTCTCTCGTTGTCTCCCAGCTCATTGCGGTTGTGGCGACCGCCGCATACGCCTTCGTGATGACGCTCTTGCTGTTGAAGGCGATTGACATGTTAATGGGCGTCCGGGTGCGAAAGGAGGAGGAGGTGATAGGCCTGGACCTTGCGCAGCACGGCGAGGAGGCTTATCCCGACATGGAAATTCCAGGCTAGGAGGTGTGAAGATGAAATTGATTATAGCGTATGTGAAGCCGGAACGCTTTAAGGAAGTGAAAAAGGAGCTGTACAAGGCGGAAGTATTCAGGATGTCTGTCTCCAAAGCACGTGGATGCGGCGAACAGAAGGGTTTCATTGAAATCCTCAGGGCCACGACCCAGGAAGTCAACCTGCTGCCGAAAATCAGGATAGAGCTTGCAGTGAACGACGACTTTGCTGAAAAGACAATCGATGCGATAATCAGAGGGGCACGGACAGAGACAATGGGCGACGGGAAGATATTCGTCCTTCCGCTGGAAGAGTGCGTGAGAATTCGGACTGTCGAGCGTGGCCCTGATGCAATCGGCGGGCTTAGCAGCCAGGTATCGGAAAAGAAGAGGAGGGAAATCGAGGCCAGGCGGAATGCCGCATAAGCAGTATTTCGCTGGAGGGAAGACCTATGTTCAGCATGACTGAAACCGTTTGGAGTCCGATGCGCGGCTATGCATCCCATGTAAAGAAGAAAAGCAAGACTGTGAGAAAGCCGGAACTCGCTATCGGGGATAGTGAATACGATAAAAGCGCAGCAGACGTCTCCGGCGGAGATTGAAGATATTAAACAAAAGGGCACTGAAACGGCCTGTGAAAGATTTCCATAGGGATGCTGTCGCATCCCTTTGGGACTTGGCGGAAATAGCGGCGTCGTAATTAGTCTAGAATACCGCGTTGTAGCTTTGCACCATTTCCTTGGTTTTTTCGGCCGCTTTCTTGATGCTGGCGGTGTTTTTCGCGCCGGTGATGATTATCTTCCCGCTCCTGAATATGAGCATCACGGTCTTCGGCTCGTCCAGCCTGAAGACGAGGCCCGGGAATTGTTCAGGCTCGTATTCCGTGTTCATGCATTCGGTTGCTAGGACGTCGAGGTTTACTTTGAGTTCCAGGTCGGATGAGGCGACGATGTTTTGGACTTCGACTTTGGGTTTTCCTTTCATGCGTATGCCTGCTTCGTTGAGCTTTTTGCGCAGTTTTTCGAGAGCGACTGTGATGTCCTGCTTGTTTCGCGCGCCGGTGCATATCACTTTCCCGGAGCTGAAGATGAGCATTGCGAGTTTCGGTTCTGTTATGCGGAATACCACGCCCGGGAAGTTGTCGGGGTTGTATTCGACGCCGGATACCTTTGCCGCGAGGGCTTTTACGTCTATCTTCTGGTTCAGTGTTATTGCGGATACCATGTTTTCGATGTGGGTTTTCAGTGCCATTTTAGTGTTTCGGAAAGAGTATTATAGCATAATTGGGTAAATATATAACAGGTAAGGAATATAAAAATGATTTCCGCGGACTCCAGCGCCATTATTTCGCTCTCGATGAGCTGCCTGTCACTTGTCTTGAACGACCTCGGGAAGAAGGTTGTGATACCACCGGCCGTTTATGACGAGGTGGTGTCGACCCCGATTACGAGCAAGCGGTTTTCTTTGGGGTCCATGCGCATAAACAAGCTGTTGGACGACGGCGTATTGTCAGTCCGCACGCCTGAGCCGGATTTGACAGCTAGGATTCTGGAGGGCTTTAACACCGCTTATTCCGTGAAGCGCCAGCCGATGCGCATCATCCACCGGGGTGAGGCCGAGGCTTTGGCGCTTGCGAAGCATTCGGATGTCGAAGCATTGCTGGTTGACGAGCGGACGACGAGGCTTATCATCGAGAATCCAAGGCAGTTGCAGGAGCTTCTTTCAAGGCAGAACAATGCGCATGTCCAGCTTGACATGGACAAGGTTACGGAAGTGCGCCGTATGCTGCCTGAAGTGCGCATCCTGCGTTCGGCCGAGGTT
>JAQTMD010000192.1 GCA_028714595.1 Candidatus Omnitrophota bacterium | reverse complement strand
GCCTGGTTTGCGTTCTCATCGAGGCCGCTGACCAGCACGATGACCCCGGCCCCCTGTTTCTTTGCCGCATCGACCGCTGCGCCGACTGCCTCTGCCGGATCGATGAACTTCAGGCCTGCGGCCTTGGCACCGGCGGCGGGGCTGGTCACTCCCACGATGCCCACGACTGCGTTTGCGAACTTCTTTACCACGAAGGGAACGGTGAAATCGGACTCGATATTGGCCGAGACGAGCGCTGTCTTCGAACCGGCAAATGAATCCCTGAGGAATTGCGTGCCGTGATTGAACTCGTCTTCTCCGAGCGCCGCCGCGTCATAGCCCATGGCCTGCATGGCCTTCGCGTGGATGGCGCTGCGTACCCGGTCGAGCTCCTCGCCCTTGGTATTCTGGTCCATGGGCCCGCCGGCAAAGAAACTGCCGGAATCGATGACGATGAGGTTCCTGTTCTTCCGGGCCAGCTCTTTGAGCAGCGTGGCGCGGCGCGCGATGCCCCCGTCGGGTTCCACGGGACAGTGGCAGGGGTAAAGCGCGGCGTGCGTCTGGCCGACCAGGACGAGTTTTATTTCTTCCGCGTGCGCCGAAAATGCCCCTGCCCAGGTGAACGCCAGTACCAGCACCATTGCAATACGCAGCCGTGACGACATCGAACCCTCCTCGATTTTTTACGCTGATAGTACCTGGGAAATTGACCCCGGGGTTAAAGTTTTATGGCCTTGACTTCAAGTATGTTTTCGACCTTGCGCAGTTTCTCGACCAGCTCCGGCGAGACCGGGCTGTCGACGTTCAAGATGCTCACTGCCTCTCCGCCCGGCGTCTTGCGGCCGAAGACCATGGCCGCGATGTTGATCTTGTGCTTGCCCATGAGGCTGCCGACGTTGCCGATGATGCCGGGCACGTCCCAGTTGCGCATCACCACCAGCTGCCCGAACGGCGACGCCTCGACGTACACGCCGTCGATCTTCACGATCCTCGGCTCGCGCTTGGGCGAGAGCGTTGCGGCGAACGACTTGGTCATCTTGTCGGACTTCAGCGTCACCGAGACCAGGTTCATGAATTCCTCGTCGGTGGTGGTCTTGACCTCGTTGATCTGGATGCCGCGGCTGCGCGCCAGCGGTATGGCGTTGATGAAATTCACGGTCTCCTTGAGCACGGGATAGAGCAGGCCTTTGACCAGGGCCATTGAAAGCGAGGCAAGGTTGTACTTGGCGATCTCGCCGGAATAGCGCACCTCCATCTGGTCGATGCGGCCTTCCATGATCTGGGCGGCAAACAGCCCCAGCTTTTCGGACATGATGATGTAGGGCTTCAGGATCTTATAAAGCTCTGCGTCGATGCTCGGGTAATTGGCGGCGTTGCGGATGCCGCGGCCGAGCAGGAAGTCTCCCACGCACTCCGCTATCTCGATGGCGACGTTGACCTGCGCCTCTTCGGTGGATGCGCCCAGGTGGCAGGTGACTACGACATTGTCGAGTTTGAGCAACTCGTTGTCGGCAGGCGGCGGCTCCGATTCAAAAACGTCAAGCGCTGCGCCGGCGATGTGGCCGTCTCTCAGGGCCTTGGCAAGCGCAACCTCGTCGATGATGCCGCCGCGGGCGCAGTTGATCACGCGCGCGCCCTTTTTCATCAGGGCAAGCTGCTGCTCCGAGATCATGTGGTTGGTCTCGTCGGTCAGCGGCACGTGCACGGTGATGAAATCCGAGGTCTTCAGGAGCTCCTCGAGCTCCACGACTTCAATGCCGAACTGCTCCGCGGTCTCTTTCGGCAGGTACGGATCGAATCCTTTTATCTTCATGCCGAACGAGGCGGCCCGCTTTGCCACTTCGCGGCCGATGCGGCCGAGGCCGATTATCCCCAGGGTCTTGTTATAGACCTCGATGCCCATGAACTTCGAACGCTTCCATTCGCCCTTTTTGGTCGAGGCGTTCGACTGCGGGATGCTGCGCGCCAGCGCCAGAAGCATGCTCACGGTGTGCTCGCAGGTGGAGATGGTATTGCCTGCCGGGGCGTTCATCACCACGATGCCCCGCTCGGTCGCGGCGTCGAGATCGACGTTGTCCAGTCCCACGCCTGCGCGGCCGATGACCTTCAGCCGTTCGGCGGCGTCAATGATATCCCTGGTGGCCTTGGTGGCGCTGCGCACGATCAGGGCGTCGTAATCTTTGATAACCCCTTTCAACTCTTCGGGTTTCATCCCGGTCTTAACGTCTACCTGGAAGTCTTTGTTTTCCTTGAGTATCTTCAGTCCCTCTTCCGACAATGAATCGCTGACCAGCACCTTGAACATACGCACTCCTCGATTTTTCCCGCGTCCGGAAATTATTATTATACCCGCTTACCTATATATACGCAAGCAAAAACTCTAGGGGACGTTCCCTAAGGGGACACTCCTTCAGCTCCTAACCTATTTATTAATAACCAGTTATAGCAACACCATCAAAATTAAATGACTTTTTAACTCAGGAAGACCTTCTGGGCTGCGGCAACGCCTGCGCCGAGCGGGAACTTGTAGCCCATCTGGGCCAGCACTTTTTCCAGGCAGGAGATCCCGGCGATGATATCGAACTCTCCGATATATCCCATGTGCGCGAAGCGGAAGATCTTGCCTTTCATCTCGGACTGGCCGCCGGCAATGGTAACACCGTAGGTATCGCGCATGGT
>JAQTMD010000191.1 GCA_028714595.1 Candidatus Omnitrophota bacterium | reverse complement strand
GCCGTTTCTTGTGACGTGGATATGTTCGGCTGTAGCGCATGAAATAGATCCCTCCATACCGCTGTACTCCGGTTTTTCGGGGCCGGGCGGCGGATCCGGCGGCGGTGAAATCGGCGGGTCGTCGCCGGGCATGACCGGCGAGCTGGCCTGGCCGCTGGATGGGTTGTTTATCAGCGGCAACACGTTCGGCGTTCCGGCCGGGCACGTTGGGATCGATTTGCACCTGCCGAAAGGCAAGAAGGTGTACGCGATGCACGACGGGACCGCAAGCGTTCCGAACCCAATGCCGACCGGCTATGGAAATTACGTGATCGTTTCCGGCGGCAAGTGGCGCACGCTGTACGCACACGGCGAACGGGTAATCGTGGACAGCGGCGTGAAAGTAAAACGTGGTGAGCAGATCATGATCGGCGACAGCGTCGGGCGTTCGACCGGCGACCATCTGCACCTTGAAATAATTTATAACGGCCAGTACATCGATCCCATCGACGTGCTGCCGATACAAGGATGATAAAAAAATGAGTGGTGATCGCGGTCCTTTGCGCACGGCAGTTGAAAACTGGTGGAACGATTGGAACCCGGCCGGCCGGTTCGGAGAATATATCTCCGGCCGCATGCTGGCCTTTGGCCGGTCCATGCTGACGATTGAGCATAAGCTGTTTGATAAATACATCACTAATCCAAAAACACGCGCGTTATTCAAGGAACTGTTTACCGAACCGCCGACGGAAGGATATGAGGGCGGCGTGATCCTGTACATTGTCGGCGGGATCGTTTCGGCCGTGCTGGGAATACAAAACTACGGCGTGAGCGTGCAACGGCTGCAACGGCGGGTCGGGAACGTCAACGATCCCAACGAAAAGATCGACTTCGGGCGCCTGGTGCTGCTGTACTTGCGTGGCGGGATCGGCGAGGCAGAATTTTCGACCCGCTGCTATGAATATGGATACAACGACGAGGAAAGGGCGCTTTTTATAAAGGCCAACATGCAATTGCTAGATCCTATGTCATATGTGATTATGTACCGCCGCAAGTTGATTGATATCGGCCAGTATTACAAAGACATGAAGGCCATTGGTTACGACCAGGACCAGGCCGACCAGCTGATAAAGGTCACTGAAATAATTCCCGGCGTGCAGGATTTGATCAGCATGCAGGTGCGCGAAGCATGGAATGATCCGGTGGCGGCGCGTTTCCAGTACGACGAAGGCGATAAAACGAAGGTCAAAGAATGGGGCGAAAAGCAGGGGCTGGCGTCCGACTGGGTGGATCGATACTGGCGCGCACACTGGCAATTGCCCAGTGTGCAGATGGGCGTCGAAATGGTCCACCGGCTGCGCGAGGGCGAACTGCAATTCACCGAAGATGATCTAGATCTGCTCATGGCGGCAAACGATATCCCGCCGTACTTCCGCAAACGGATCCTTGCTATCAATGAAGCATTGTTGACCCGGGTCGATATCCGCCGGCTGTACCAGGCCGGGTTATTCAAGGGCGGGATTGACGACCTGGTAAACAAATACCGTGACTTGGGTTATGGACCGGACAACGCGCAAATGCTGGCCGAATTTGCCGCACGCGGAACCAGCGAGGACGAAAAGGATCTTACACGCGCCGATATCGTCGGCGCTTATACGGACGGGATCCTGGACGAGGGGGAAACGCAATCCAATCTAGTAAAAATGGGTTACGATCAGGCAGAAGCGCAGATTATCGTCGACCGCGCGAATTTGGATATCGCCAAACAGGAGCTGTCCAAAGTCAAGGAATTTATCAAGCAGCGTTACCAGCGCGCAACGATTACGGATATCCAGGCAAAGAGCGAACTGGGCGCATACGGCCTAAAGGCCGAAACAATCGACGGTCTGATTTTATCCTGGACGCGCGAGAAGAAAATGAGCACGACCATGCCGACGCAATCGAAGGCGGAAACATGGTACGTGAAAGATATTATTGACCTTGCACAATACACCGAATATCTGATAACGTTGAATTATGGCGAAAAGGAAATCGGTTTCCTGCTCGCCGACGCCGACCGGAAGAAGCAATCCGGCATTGAAACGGAAGGAGTGTAAAAGATATGACGCCGAACGTACCGCAATTCCCACCGCCGCCGGTAAACAGCCTGAACGTTTTGATCAACCGCATTGATGAACAGCGCCAACGCGCTGCGAAAGATGCGGCCGAAGCGATGCAGCGCCGGTTAGAACGCGAAGAAGCGGAGCGACAAGCTCAGGAGGAGAAAAAGTAAATCATGCGGATCTACGCAATCGACCTGTACAGCGGCAATTATTATCCGGGTTTCAGTTTGCCACTAAAGGATATGTACGATCACGGTTTCCGGCATGCTATGATAAAAGCGAGCATGGGCGGCGGAGACGACTACCGCATGATCAACGGGAAGAAGGTGGATACCGTCGCGTGGTATACGGAATATTTCAGGTCGGCCGGGTGGGATGTGTCGTTGTACCATTGGGTCGATCCGGTTCAGAACCTGGAAGCGCAGGTACAGCGGTTCGCGGCGCAGCTGAAAAGGAACGGATGCGATATCGGAATTTTGGATTGGGAGCAGAATTGGGCAGACTGGACAAAATACTATCAATACCAGCGCGGCGAAATACCCGTCACCGATGTGCCGCAAGTGCCGGCCGCGAAGAATATCGCAGCTGTAAAATTCTTCCTGGAGCATTCCGC
>JAQTMD010000190.1 GCA_028714595.1 Candidatus Omnitrophota bacterium | reverse complement strand
TGCCTGGAGCTTCGCGACTATGCCCTCGCCGAGCATCCCTAGGCAAATCACGACTTCCTCGATGCCGTACTTTCTAAGGTGGCCGATGATGTGCTCGATTACCGGCTTTCCGCCGACCTCGAAAAGCGGCTTGATGGACTTTCCCGACGGGAGCGACAGGCGTTCGTTGCTTCCGCCGGCAAGTATCACGGCCTGCCTTGTCACGGTGCCTGAAAGCGCCTTTTTCAGAAGGAGGTCAACTGCGTGCGACCGGTTCTTGACGTAATGGCCGTCCACCGTGTCGTCAATCTTGCGCAGGAGCGAGTCGTCGATGGTGATTGTTATCCTTTCCATCCTGGAAACAATTGGCGCGGCTGGCAATAAAAACCTTCATACGATGTAATACATGATTCTTGCCGGTCGTCGGGAAATCCATGTTTTATGCCCGCAGAACCGGCAGTACCAACAAAACCTTTAATAATTCATACTTCTTCATACTCTTGCCGAAAGCCGGCGGAGCCCCCGAAGGGTCGCGGCTTACGGATAAGGGATCCAAGAAGAAACCGAACAGAGTGGGAGGAACAAAGGGGCGTTAGGGCTTCAACCGGACGGAGGTAATCCGCAAGCATTGAAGTCGGGCAGCCAAACCGCCTCATTTCCTCTCCCGATTTTCAATTTTTTTCCTTTTTTGCCAATTTCAATGCTCAAAACGGGGGTTTTGAACCATGGACCACAACCTTGCTCTAGACTTCGTGCGCGTGACTGAAGCCGCAGCATACGCGTCAGCCCACTGGGTGGGCCGAGGCGACAACGAATCCGCAGACCAGGCGGCCGTCACCGCCATGCGCGACGCCTTCTCTGCGCTCGACATAGACGGCGAGATTGTCATAGGCGAGGGCGAGCGCGACGAGGCGCCGATGTTGTTCATAGGCGAGCACGTCGGGTGCTGCAAGGGCGGCACCATGGTCAGCACCAAGAAGATAGACATCGCAGTTGACCCCCTCGAAGGGACAAACATCTGTGCAAAGGGCGGAATAAACGCGATTTCGGTGCTTGCCGCAGGCCCCAAGGGGACGCTCCTGAAGGCCCCCGACACTTATATGGACAAGATTGCGGTGGGCCCGCAGGCGCGGGGAGCGATAGACATCGACGCCAGCGTCAAGGACAACATCTACGCTGTGGCAGACAAGCTCGGCAAGCCACCGGACGAGCTTACTGTCATCATCCTTGAGCGCGACAGGCACAAGGACCTGATATCGCAGGTGCGCCACGCAGGAGCAAGGATACGGCTGATTGGCGACGGCGACGTGTCAGCCGCCATCTCGACTGTTTTCGACTACTCAGGGATAGACATGCTTCTTGGCATAGGCGGCGCGCCCGAAGGCGTGCTTGCGGCTGCTGCTTTGAAGACCCTTGGAGGGGACATGCAGGGGCGGCTGAAGTACCGCAACGAAAAGGAGAAGGAGCGCGCCCAGGCAATGGGGATAGGCGACCTTGACCGCGTGTTCGGCCTCGACGACATGGTGAGGGGCGACCACTCGATGTTCGTGGCTACCGGAGTGACCGACGGCCCGCTGCTCAAGGGAGTCAGGTTCACAAGCTGGGGGGCAGTGACGAACTCAGTTGCGATGCGTTCCTACAGCGGAACTGTCCGTTTCCTCGACACCCAGCACCATTTCCGGGACACGCCCGAGGACTGGTGGAACAAGATAAAGGAGGACAATAAGCATAACAAGACCCCTAAAGTCAAGCAAAGCCACTGATTAGTGTGATGCAATCATTTAGGGCAAAAACGCATTGGTTTTTAGTTTCTTTTGGCAAATGAATGGAGCAGGCAAGGCAGTCTCATCTTAATGGAGGTAGGGGTTTTATGGCAGGGGAATTCAAGGCGCCGGTCCTTAAGGACCTGGACTTGAGTCTTGGAAAGCGCACTAGGCTTCATCGGTTGCTCTACGAGCACGGGCCAAAGAACGGCACTTTGATGATACTTCCCTACGACCAGGGTCTCGAGCACGGTCCTGTTGACTTCTTTCCGAACCCCGCAAGCAAGGACCCGGACTACGTGATGAAACTCGCCAAGGAAGGCGGCTATTCCGCAGTTGCAGTCCACATCGGGCTTGCGAAAAAGTATATGAGGGACTATGCTGGCGAAGTGCCCTTGGTGCTCAAGATAAACGGCAAGACCACGATTCCCTCTGACGCGCAGGCTTTCTCCCCGCTGACCGGCTCGGTCGAGGAGGCGGTATCGCTTGGCGCAGACGCAGTCGGATATACGCTCTACACCGGCTCGCCTGCGCAGGACCGCGACATGGACCAGCTGACCAAGGTCCGCCTTGAGTGCGACAGGTTCGGGATGCCCCTCATAGTCTGGTCGTATCCCCGCGGCGAGGCAATTGACAAGAAAGGCGGCCGCGATGCCTTGTACGCAGTTGACTACGCCGCGAGGGTGGCTAACGAACTTGGGGCAGACATAGTCAAGGTCAACCTGCCGAAGAAGGTCAAGCCCGAAAAGATGCCGGACTACGAGAAGCTCTGCTCAAAGGACGAGGACTACAAGCAGTACCTCGCATTGGAGTCGGCCTCGGACGAGGAGCGCGTCCACAGGGTCGTCGAGTCAGCAGGAAAGACGATGGTGCTGATTTCCGGCGGCGAGAAGATGCCTGATGCCGACCTTGTCAAGAAGCTGGACACCGTGATGAAGGCGGGGGTCACCGG
>JAQTMD010000189.1 GCA_028714595.1 Candidatus Omnitrophota bacterium | reverse complement strand
CTTTGTCCTGGCGATGTTGATAATGGTGCTCCAGCTTCTGATCAGCCCCAAGCTGGTGGAATTGACCATGCGGGTGCGCTACGTAACCAGAAAGGAATACCCGCGCCTGTTCCAGATGGTGGAGGGCATGGCCATGACCGCAGGCATCCCGGCGCCGCGCATCGGCATCTCCCAGATCGATCTGCCCAATGCCTTTGCCTTCGGCACCAGCGTACGGGACGGCCGCATTTGCGTGACAAAAGGGCTACTCGAACTGCTCAGCGACGATGAACTCAAGGCAGTGCTGGGCCATGAGCTTTCGCACCTGAAGAGCCGCGACGTGGTGACCATTTCGGTCCTTTCCGTCATCCCCCTGGCGATGTATTTTATATACCTGCAGTTTGCGTACGGTTTCCGCCGAAGCGAGCGCGGCTCGAACACTGCCCTTATCGGCATGGCAGCCCTCATGCTTTATTTTCTCACCAACCTGCTGGTCCTCTATGGCTCCAGGATCAGGGAATATTTTGCGGACCAAGGCTCGGTGAAACTCGGCAACCGGCCGTCGAGCCTTGCCTCGGCGCTGTATAAGCTGGTCTACGGCGCAGCCCGCATTGACCGCGAGGCACTGCAGGGCGTCGAAGGATTAAAGGCGTTCTTTGCCAGTGATCCTTCGCGGGCGCTGCAGGAGTTCAGGGAGCTCAAAAGCCTTGACCGCGACAGGAGCGGGACCATCGAGCCTTCCGAACTGGAAGCGGTCCGTACCAAGGCGGTAAACCTGGGCCTGGCCGAAAAAATGCTTGAACTTTACAGCACGCACCCGAACATGGTCAAGCGCATCAAGCAGTTGAGCCAGTACCAATTCCTCTAAAGACCAAAAACTACGACCTGCGAGGTCGTAGTTCCGGGGTCTTGACGCAGGCATCTGTCATGGTACAATAGGATATCCGTTTTTCGTATAATCCCCCCACGAGGGTCAGACATGAAAATCCTGGTCATCAATTCAGGCAGTTCCTCCATAAAATACCGGCTCTTCTCGATGCCCGAGGAACAGGTGATAGCCAAGGGGCTTCTGGAGAAGATCGGCGAGGAGATAAGTTTCTTTTCTCAGAAAAGCGCCAAAGGGAACTTTGAGACCAGGAAAAAGATCCCCGATCATGAGGCCGGTATTACCTTTATCCTTTCGACCCTGACGGATAAAGACCAGGGCGTTGTCGGCTCTGTCGACGAAATCAAGGGCGTGGGCCACCGCGTGGTGCACGGCGGCGAGGAATTCACCTCTTCGGTCATCATCACGACCGAAGTCATCTCCAAGATACAGCAGTACGCCGACCTCGCCCCCCTGCATAACCCGCCCAATCTCATGGGCATCTTTGCCTGCAAGAAGTTCCTGCCCTCGGCAACGCAGGTGGCGGTGTTCGACACCGCCTTCCACCAGAGCCTGCCGCCGGTCGCATACCTCTACGCCATTCCCTACGATTTCTACAAAAAATACGAGATACGAAAATACGGCTTTCACGGCACCTCGCATCTCTACGTCACAAAACGCGCAGGCGCGCTGCTTGCTACATCCGACCCGACGGTCATAACCTGTCATCTGGGCAACGGCTGCAGCATCACTGCCGTGGAAAAGGGCGCGTCAGTGGATACGAGCATGGGGCTTACTCCCCTGGAGGGCCTGGTGATGGGCACGCGCTGCGGGGATATCGACCCGGCGATCATCTTCCACCTGGTCAGCAAAGGCTATTCTCCGGAAGAGCTCAATACCGTCTTCAATAAAAAGAGCGGGCTGTTCGGGATCTCAGGCATCTCGAACGACATGCGCAACCTTTTTGAGGCCAGGGAAAAAGGCGATGAGCGCGCAAAGATCGCCATAGAGATATTCTGTTACCGGCTTAAAAAATACATCGGCGCCTATCTCGCCGTGCTGGGCGCAACCGACGCCGTCGTCTTTACCGGCGGCATCGGAGAGAACAACGCGACGATCAGGTTCGAGAGCCTGAAGGGCATGGAGCGTCTGGGTGTGATCATCGACGAAGGACGGAATAAAAGGGCGGCGCCGGGTCAGGAAACGCTCGTCAGCGCGGATAATTCGCCTACCAAGGTCTTTGTCATTCCAACCAACGAAGAATTGCAGATCGCCCTGGATACGTTTGCGATCGCGAGAAACTAAAAAGTCTCGGCGCGGGGCTTTCGGGGAGTCGAGAACAACGACAGGGTTTTTTTTATCTGGAAAGGGAACCATGTTCAAAATACTCGACAAGTATGTATTGGGGCCGAAGATGCACTATGTCCTGATGGAAGCGCCGCTTATCGCGCGTAAGGCCCGGGCAGGCCAGTTCGTGGTCGTACGGGTGCGGGACGAGGGCGAGCGCATACCGTTAACCATCGCCGACTTCGACCGTACGGCCGGCACGATCACCCTGGTTTTTCAGGAGGTCGGTCATACCACGCAGATGTTCGCCGTCATGAAGAAAGGCGACCTCCTGCACGACCTGCTGGGGCCGCAGGGCAACCCCACGGAGATAGAGAATTACGGCAACGTCGTGATCATCGGCGGCGGCATCGGCGTAGCGCCCGTTTTTCCCATTGCGCGCGCACTGAAGGAAAAAGGCAACAAGGTCACCGCCATCATCGGCTACCGTTCAAAGGAGCACCTGTTCTGGGAGGAGAAGATGAGGTCGGTGTCCGACAGGCTGCTCATCTGCACCAATGACGGC
>JAQTMD010000188.1 GCA_028714595.1 Candidatus Omnitrophota bacterium | reverse complement strand
AGTCCAGGAACCGTTTGCGTGAACCTGAAAACGGTTCGCGAATACCTGCTGGCCGTGATTGAAAATGAACATTGAATATATTTTTTCGATCATTATCAAACAAAACTTTTGTTTGATAGGGGATAAAAAATGAACACTCTGATAACTGTCGGGCAACTCGCGACGTTGCTTTCTCTCTCCAGGCAGGGCGTCTACCGGCGACTTCGTCGTGGCGACTTGCCGAGCACTTGGACGACGAAGCGACCAGGCTCTGGCAGAACACGCCGAGGCCGGCGGATCGTGTTCACGCCTGACCAGGTCGAAGTCTGGATCATCGCCTACCAGGGCGGCATGGGAAAATGGCGGCGAAATGACCGCGCTCTATAAGATCTCCCAAGTCGCCGAGCTCCTGGGCGTGAGCCCTCGCACAATTCAGGATTGGGTCTATCGCGGCGATCTCCCGCATCTTCGGCTCGGGCGCGGAGGGAAGGCGACGATCCGTTTCTCACCTGCGCAGATCGAAGCCTACCTGCAGGCGCACGCGGTCGAGCCCGGAGATCTCCCGCCACCGACTCCGCGTGTGCCAGGCGGACGGCCAGGGCGGAAGCCGGGGCAGCGAAGCCGGGCTGAGACTGTCGATCGGTTCGCTGCGTTTTGCAAGGGGCAGGGCAAGTGAGCGAGCGCGAGGGCTTTGTGCCGGTCCCGAACGCCGTCTTGGAGACGATGGCGCTCTCCTCGATGGGGATTGAAGAACGTCGCGTCCTCGATGTCGTGCTGCGGATGACCTTCGGATGGAAAAAGATCGAGAGCGAGATCTCTCTGTCATTCTTTTCGAGGGCCACGGGGTTGCGACGTCAAGCCTGCTGGCGGGCAGTACACAAACTGCGAGCGAAAAAAGTCATCGCTGTCGAAACGAAACGTCGCGGGAAAACATCTCAATATCGACTCAATACCAAAGTTGAAGAATGGCAGGGTGTAAACCGTAGTGTTTACAGTCCAAAGTGTAAACCTGGGCGTTTACAGGGTGTAAACCCAGGTGTTTACACAAGTGTAAACCGTAGCGTTGACAGTTCTTATATATACAGACAAAACAGACATTCTTCTACACACAGGCGAAGCAAAAATGATTTCGGTTCCCATGAACTCGACAAGATCCGAGAAGCCCAGGCAACGAACACCGAAGAACCCGAAGAGACCGACGAAGCTCGCCTCGCCCGCTTCAAAGCGGTTCTCGCAAAGATGCAGAAGGACGACAAGCACCGGCCGACAGTCCAGGGGATGGTCCGCGAACTTGAGATGAAGGTCAAGACGCAGGGGGCGGCATCGTGATGACCATCTCGCGCATACGCCCGCCCGCGTTTTCAATACTTGCACTTTGGAGGCTACCATGAAGGCGATCGGATATTGCCGCGTCTCGACGATCGAGCAGGCGGCGGAAGGGATCTCGATGGACGCCCAGGAAGCGAAGGTCCGAGCATGGGCTGACTTTCACGAGGCCAGCGCTGTCCTGATATTCCGGGACGAAGGTATATCCGGCAAGCGGGCGGACAATCGCCCCGGCCTGCAGGAAGCTATGGCTATGGTTGGAAGGGGCGACGCCCTGGTCTGCTATTCCCTTTCCAGATTGTCCAGATCGACAAAGGACACGATCGCTATTTCAGAGACGCTGCAGAGGAAGGGCGCGGATCTCGTTTCTACGTCGGAGAATATCGACACCACCACGGCGGCGGGAAATATGTTTTTTCAGATCATGGCCGTCCTGGCCGAGTTCGAGCGGAAGCAAACCGGGGAGCGGACGCGCATGGCGCTGCAGTTCAAGAAGAAGAACGGCGAGCTTGTAGGCAGCGTCCCCTACGGGAAGCGGCTGGCCGCCGATAGGGTGAAGCTGGAGGACGATCGCGAAGAGGCCGAGACGATCTCCATGATTAAGAGGATGCGGCGGAGCGGGGCATCATATCGGCGTATCTGCGCGCGCCTGACCAGGCTGGAGCGAAAATGCAGGGGCGGGAAGTGGCATCCGCAAACGATAAAAAACATCATGGACGGCGTAATAACTGTCAAGAGCCACCCGGCGCTTGACAAAAAAGCGAGGTAAACATGGAGAACAAACACACAATGGCTGAGGAATACCGCCTGGAGCAGGCCCGCAAACTGTTGCGGGACCTGGGCTACATCGAGCAGCCGGATGGAAATTTCCGCAAGCCCGTACAGCAGCAGCCCGTCGAGGTGCAGATCGACATGGATCATCCGGTCCTCCAGGACACGCCGGAGGGCTGACGTGGCCGAGCAACTGCTGGATGAAGTGAGGGCGCTGGCGTCCCAGGTCCAGGTACTCGGGGCGGGGCTGGCGCGCATCGACGCGCTGCTGGATTCGATCATCGACGAATTGCTGGAGGCTGTATGAGCGCTCCGATGAAGCATGGCGCTATCTCCTTTTGGCGGCGTGGCGTCGTACCCAAAGGGAAAGAGTACATCCTGGAGATCGGTGACCAGGTGATACGGGAGTATGTCGAGGACTTCGGCGGACCGGAGGAGATCAGCACCGGCCAGGCGATTCTATTCCACAACCTGAAGCGGATGCTGATCGTCGAGATGCTCGCGTCTGAGGATCTGGCCCGGACGGGGATCGTCGACAAAAAGGGAAACATCTCGCCCGTCCTGGGAACGTTCTATATCGCCATCTTGAACGGGATCGCGAGGCACGTCGACAAGCTCGGGCTGAAACGTACCCGAGGTACTGAGACATGGACCCGGTACTTGGCCTCTCGTG
>JAQTMD010000187.1 GCA_028714595.1 Candidatus Omnitrophota bacterium | reverse complement strand
CCCGCCGTATTCCTCGGACAACAGTTCGGACTCCGCTACCTTGACGCTTACTCCAGCGGCCTGCATCTCGTCGAGTATTTTCTTCGAGTCGAAGTCGCGCTTTGCCTGCGACCGGCTCATCACCCGGCCGGCTCCGTGGCAGGAGCTTCCGAAGGTCTTCTTGCTGCCTTCGGCCCCGCACAAAAGATAGGAAGAGGAATTCATCGAGCCCGGTATGATGACCGGCTGGCCGACTGAGCGGTAAGTCTGGGGGATGAGCGGGTTTCCGGCCCAGAGCGCCCGCGTCGCGCCCTTACGGTGCACGCAGACCTTGCGCTTCTTGCCGTCAACTTCGTGCTCATCGAACTTCGCTATGTTGTGGCAGACGTCGTACACCAGGCCAAGGCCGTAATCCTCCCAAGAGCCGCCGAACACCTGCGCGAAGGTCTTTCGGGCAAGGTGCGTCATCACCTGCCTGTTGTTGAACGCAAAATTCACCGCGCACCTCATCGCACCGAGATAATCCTGCGCCTCCGGACTTGATATCGGGGCGCAGCAAAGTTCCCTGTCGGCAAGCTCAAGTCCGTACTTTGCCTTGGCAGCCGGAAGCATCGTCCGCAGGTAGTCGTCGCAGATTTGGTGGCCCAGACCCCGCGAGCCGGAGTGTATCATAACCGTAATCTGGCCTTCGCCTGTTATCCCGAAGGCCTTCGCCTTTTCGGCATCGTAAATCTTGTCCACTTTCTGGACCTCAAGGAAGTGATTGCCGCTTCCAAGTGTGCCGAACTGCGGGGCTCCCCGCTTCTTTGCCATGTCGGAGACCTTGGAAAAGTCTGCCCCCTCGATCCGGCCGTTCTCCTCACAGTGTTCAAGGTCGGCCTCGACCGCGTATCCTTTCGATTGCGCCCATTCAACTCCGGTAGTGACTGCCACCTCAAGCTCTTGTAAGTCAAGGCGCGTCTTGCTCTTGCTTCCAACTCCGCTAGGTATGTTGGCAAAAAGGGCCTCGATAAGCTGGTTCATCTTCGGCCGGACGTCCTTTTCAGTGAGGTTGGTGCGGAGAAGGCGTACGCCGCAGTTTATGTCGTACCCGACACCTCCAGGTGACACCACCCCGGTCTCAAGGTCAAACCCGGCCACTCCGCCTATCGGAAAGCCGTATCCTTCGTGCCCGTCGGGCATCACCATCGCAGCGTCGAGGATGCCCGGAAGCGTAGCCACGTTTGCTGCCTGGGAAAGCGTCCGGTCGGACCGCATCTTCGCAAACAAAGCGTCGTCGGCGTAAACCCTGACAGGGACGTTCATTCTTCCCTCCTTTTCCGCCTGCCAGAGGGCGTCGCCTACCTTCCTGAAATCCAAAGCCATGAGAACCACAAACCTGAACAAAAACCCGAAAAAAGCCGGAACGACCCAGAAAGCTGCCCGGCGACTCCGATTACTATGTGCTTCCAACCTGTTATAATTTTATTTGCGCGCCCCCAACCTTCTATGAAGCCTCAGCCCCCTATACTCCTGCGGAGCGCGGGGGGTTGCCGCTCGGACGATGATGCAGATGTGCGCTAAGACCCTCGGCGAACTGAAATACAGCCTGTCCACGTTCGCGAACGAGGCGAAGGGCAGGCTTTCCGTCTACGAGGACGGCATCGAGATGGACTCGCCTAAGAAGATAATGATTACGAAGAACTACGTGAGCGCGCTTGAGAGGACGGCCCAGAAGCCGATGAACAAATGCGAGGTGCGCCTTGACTACTTCGACATCTTCGGCAACAAGAACTCGGTCGAGTTCGTGATGTACGAGGAGGAGTTCAAGACTCTCAAGATGTTCCTACAGAAATAGGGCGTGAAAAGTTTGTTTTTTCGCCAAAGGGGTGTTTTAGGGATGAGGCAGCTTGCATTCGCGGCCCTGATGGCAATACTTCTGGCCCCGCTTTTCTGCGGCGCAGTCACCATGCTGGTGCCGGCAGTTGACGACAGCGAGCAGGGCATACTTACCGCAATAACCATGAACATAACAGTCGGAAGCGGCGAGACCAGCCTTGTGACGCACTCGAGCACGGTCAGCGAGGACACGCAGCAGTCGCTCCAGACCGCGCTTTCCGAGGCAGCGAGGCTTGCCGGCAGGAACTACGACTCCTACGACTATTACGTGAGGTTCGACGACGCGCTCGGCAAAATCAACGGGCCGAGCGCGGGGGTCGCCCTGACCTTGATGGCGTATTCGGAGTATACGGGCAAGAAGCTCCGGAGCGACATGATAGTCACCGGCGCCATAAGCAAGGGAGGAGCAGTAAGCCCGGTAGGCGGAATCAAGTCGAAGATAGACGCAGCGGGAAACGACAGCCAAGTCAAGCTCATGCTGATACCCGGAAGCCAGACGCAGGAAAGCGGCGACACCGTGCTCGACTCCGTGTTCTACGCCGACTACGCGGAACAGAAGTACGGAATCAAGGTCGTGCCGATATCGAACGACTCGTACGCGGTCCAGATAGCGACTGGCGCGATAGAGCCGCCGAACTCGACTTCGGCACCGTCATTCGTCCCAATCGAATACCCCGCGATAAAGGCATCCGCCCCGTTCAAGCAGGTCGCTTCGGACACCATATCCGAAGCCGAGGCGAAGGGGCCCTCATCGCAGCTTGATCCGCTCCAGAAGAAGGCGCTTGACAGGCTGGTTGCCGAGTCGAAGATGCAGCTCTCGCTCGGATACTACTACACCGCCGCAAACTCGGCGTTCCTTGTAAACAACGCGGCCGAGACCAACAGCCTGAAGAACATGTCGGTCCAGGCGTTCGGGC
>JAQTMD010000186.1 GCA_028714595.1 Candidatus Omnitrophota bacterium | reverse complement strand
GAGGACATGAAGACCTCGCAGGCCGACCGGCTCTACCTGCTGGCAAACTCGGCGTTCGAGCGCGGGGACTACGCGGATGCGATGTCCCGGCTGGACGACGCGGAGCTCACCTACGCGCTTGAGACCGCGCAGTCCTTCTCGCTCACCTCGTTCCTGAAGCGGTACTCGCCGCAGCTGGTGCTGGTCGCAATCATACTGACGCTTGCGTCCGCGCTGATTTTCGTGGACGTGCGCTTCTGGATGATGGACAACGAACTTTCGCAGCTGGCAAACGAGGAGAACATCCTGGTCGGGCTGATAAAGGAGGTGCAGGTAGACTACTTCGAGCGCGGCAGGATGTCCGCCTCGGAATACACGACATCGGTGGAGCAGTACGAGACCAGGCTTGGCAAGATAGTGCAGCGCAGGGTGGAGCTTGAGACAGAGAAGCAGAACTTCTTCACGGTGCGCAGCAGGTCCGTCCGGCTAAAGCAGGAGAAGGCGCGGCTGGAGGAGCTGATAAGGGGGCTGCAGACGTCCTACCTGCAGCACGGAAGGCTGGAGACGCGCTCCTACGAGAACCGGCTCAAGAGCTACGTCTCGCGCATGTCCGAGGTGGAGGAGGCAGTCGCGGTTTCCGAGGCCGAGGAGCGCATGAAGGCCGAGCGCGGCATCATCAAGGCGCTTTTCCGCAGGCGGCCTGATGCCGCGTCCGCAGGCCAGGAAGAAGCGAAGAGGCAGCCAGAAGGGACGAAAGAGGCGCCTGGCCGGACGCAGGAGGAAGCGAAGAAGGAAACGACCGGGGCAGGCGAGAAGCAGCCCGATGTGAAGAAGGAAACCGCAGCCCCGAAGCAGCACGATGCAAAGCATGACTCCCGCAAGCCCGAAAAGAAAAAATAGCCGCTCCTTTCTGCAAAAGAAAAAACAGAAAATAAAAAAAGAAAACCCCTTATCTCAGAACTCAGGGACAATCGGGGGCCGCTCGTCTGTGGACAGGAAAGTGTAGAACTCAAGCTGGGTGTACGCCACCAGCCACGCGTTCATGAACTTCGCAAGCGCGGCATTCCGTTTCCCGAGCAGGAGTATGTGCAGCCACTGGACGAACCATGCCAGGTATGCGAATATCCCGATTATGCCTATCACGATGCACGCAACGAGGCCGTAGATGAACCTTATGAAAAGCTCAAGCCGGCTCGCCGTTTCCGCAGATTTCACGGTTATCTTCACTGTCTCCATAAAATCCTCCTGCCCCTTTCAGGGTTGTTACCCCTACTCGCCCACTGTTTTTATACCTACCCCCGCCCCCGGCCTATTCCCCCATTATCTTCACAATCACCCTCTTTCTCCTCTGCCCGTCAAATTCGGCATAGAAGACTTTTTCCCACGGCCCTAAATCCAGCTTCCCGCCCGTAATGGGCAGCAGCACCTGGTGGCCGAGCAGCAGCCTCTTGAGGTGCGCGTCAGCGTTCGTTTCTCCTGTCCTGTGGTGGCGATAGTCCGGCTTTTCCGGCGCGACCTTCTCGGCCCACTCCATTATGTCGCTCCACAGCCCTTCCTCGTAATCATTGACGAAAACCGCTGCCGTAATATGCATTGCAGACACAAGGGCGAAGCCTTCCTTCACTCCGGACTTCTCAACAGCAGCCTCCACCGAATCCGTGATGTGCACCAGCTCCTTCCTCCTCTTCGTGTTGAACCACAGGTATTCCGTGTGCGCCTTCATCTTCCCACCCGAAGAACAATCTGGTGCAGCATTATTATTCTTTTTCTTCGCATGCAGCAACATGCTCGATTCCCAGTCCCTTTACTACGCAGGCCACATAGTGCTTCTCCTCGCAGCCTCCGTGCTGGTCGGCAGGATTGCAGGCCCCGTCTTCACGCGCCTGCTGGAAGCGCTGTCAGGCAGGACGGCAAGCACGCTGGACGACAGGGTGATAAAGGCAACAAAGGGGCCGATAGAGAGTTTCTTCTTCCTGGGCGTTTTCTACTTCCTCATCCACGCCTTTCCGGAGCTGTCATCCGCCGCGCAGTTCCTTGAGCACTATATTTACGCAATAATAGTGGTCATCTCCACCTACCTGCTTTCCGAGGCGTCAGGCGCGGCCATACGCTGGTATTACGAGGAGGGGCACAAGACCGGCAGGCTGGGCATGGACCTGTCCCTTCTCCCGCTCGTGCGCAAGGTCACCAAGCTGGCGATATACGCCATCGGCTTCACCGTCGCGCTCTCGGCAACCGGCTTTGATGTCACAGGGCTCCTCGCAGTGACCAGCGTCGCCGGAATCATCTTGGGGCTTGCCTCGCAGGAAACGCTGGGCAACCTGTTCGCGGGGATTGCACTCCAGATGGACCGGCCCTACCGCTACGGGGACTACCTCAGCCTTCCGGGCGGGGAAATCGCGATAGTGCGCAAAATAGGCATGCGCTCCACGCGGCTCGAGGACACGTCGTACAATACCATAATAATCTCCAATTCCGAATTCGCCAAGATGCGCATCACGAACCTCTCGCTCCCGAACGACGTCAGCGTGGTGGGCGTCACCGGCGAGCTTCCGCTCGGGGCTGACCTTGCGAAACTCGAGTCCCGCCTCTCCTCCGCGCTTTCCCGCGCAAAGCCGGCAGGCCTGCTTCAGGAGAAAGGCTACTCGCTTGTGATTGACTCCGCGAAGCCCTCTTCAGTCGCATTCACCTTCTCCTTCTGGGTGAAAGGCTACCAGCACGCAGTGACAATCCGCAAAATCATAAACCGCGAAATTCTCGCCTTTGCAAAGGGAAAGAAATAGGTGCTTGCCTGGCCGACGCAAAGTGGGTAGCAATTCTGCTCCTCGT
>JAQTMD010000185.1 GCA_028714595.1 Candidatus Omnitrophota bacterium | reverse complement strand
CAGGCGTGCGCGCTAGCGAGAGGCTAATCTTTTATGAGTGACGTTGATCAGGCCGCTCCGGCCGTAGAAACACCGCAGGCGCAGCCGCTAGCGGAGGATAAGCCGGACAATCCCAGTGATTGGGTAGACCTTGACGGCGCGCTTGTTGATCCGCCACAGGCGGACGTAACCAAGCCAGAGCCTGCGCCAGCGCCTGAGCCGGAGGTTGTAGAGCCGGAAGAGGATACTGGCGAAGAGGAAGATGACGAGGAAGAGGAAGAGCCGCCTTTAGCAGCGACGGAGAAGCCGGCAAAAAAGCAGTCGGGTATCCATCGTTTAAAGGCCGAGCTTGCTGACGCTAAAGCCGAGAATGAGCGCCTTCGCCGGTCTGTCCCGGCAGTTGACGAGAAAGAGGCGCTCGAAGCCGCAGTCGTCGCCAAGATTGGCCCTATGCCGAAGGAAAGCGATTACACGGACTATCTGGAGTATACGGAAGATCGCCAAGCTTGGAAAGCAGCGGCGATTATACAGCGTGTCGCGTTGAAAGACGCACAAGCTGACGTAAAAGCCAGAGCTGATCGTGAAATTGCTCTGCGTCAGGAAGACTTGAATCGCAAAATGTCGGAAGCTGAAAAGGTTGACCCGACTATTCGCGAAGTTCTAGCTAAGGCGACTGTGTCGCCTGTGCATCCTGACACGGCTCAGATGATCTTAGACAGCCCTAAGGCTGTCTGGATTGCTCGTCACTATTCTCTTAACCCGCGTGATTGCACGGCGCTGAATAATATGTCGCCGCTAGCGCAAGCGCGTGAAATTGGTAGGCTTGAGGCTTCGTTACGTCCACCTGTGAAACAGCAAACAAAGGCTCCAGCCCCTGTCCCCGCTTTAAAGGGTGGCGTTGTACAGCAAAAAGACCCCGACGAAATGACCGTCGCTGAGGTTGATGCGTATTTCACTAAACTCAAAAAGCAAAAACAGGGCTAAAGCCGTATTTTACGGGTTAGCCTCAAATGGCAAATACAGTCCTTACGATGGGCCTCATCGCCAAGCGCGCGGTGAAGGTTCTGGAAAACAACCTGGTTATGGCTAACCAGGTTTATCGCGGGTATGAAGACGAGTACCAAAAAAATGTAAACGGCTATAAGCCCGGCGACACGATCACTGTGCGCCGCCCGGCCGAGTATGGTGTGCGTAAAGGCCCTGTTATCAAAATTCAGGACAGCGTCGAAGGCTCATTGCAGATCAAGGTTGACCGTCAGATCGGCGTCGATCTCAACTTCAGCTCGAAAGATTTGACCCTAGATATCGTCGATTTCAGCGAGCGTTTCCTCGACAGCGCCTTGATCTCGATTGCGCAGCAAGTAGACCAGGATGTCGCCTCCCTCTATGCGGACATTCCAAACTGGGTTGGAACGCCCGGCGCAGTGCTGACCAACTTTGACAGCTTTGCTGCCGCCACCCAGCGCTTCGACGATACCTCTATCAGCCCTGAGCCACGTGTGGGCATCGTCTCTCCTCGCGACGCTCGCGGCTTGCAGGCCAATTTGACCGGCCCACAGTCCGTTTTCGCGCCGTCTATGGTTGATGATGTTTATCGCACCGGCATGCTGCCGCCTGTGGACGGCGTCAAGCTGTTTAAGACGCAAAATACGCCGATTATTTCTACCGGCACGCGCACGCCTACGGGCGGCACGCTTAATGGCGGTCAGCTTCAGACGACTTGGTTGGCGACCAAAGACACGAATACGATGCAGCTCACGTTTACCAACATCGGGGCAAACGCGACTGTTAAGAAAGGCGAAGTGTTTACGCTTGGCGGTGTCTTTGACGTTAATATTCGTAGCAAGATTGCTTTGCCTTATCTTAAAAACTTCGTCGTCATGGCTGACGGAACTGCCGATGGCGCGGGCAATGTCGTGTTGACTATCTCGCCGCCGATTATTCCGGCCGGCGCAACTCCGCTTGAGTCTGCCTACCAAAACGTCTCGGCTGTTCCTGCTTCCAACGCGCCTGTGACGTTCTTTGGCGCTGCCAGCACGTCCTATAACAATAACATTGTGTTTAACAAAAACGCATTTGCTCTTGTTATGGTTCCGCTGGAAAAGCCGCAGGGTGGCCTCGCGCAGTGCTCGCGTCAGTCCTACAAGGGCGTGTCTGTTCGTCTTGCATCGTTTTGGGACGGCATTAACGATAACAATATCTGGCGTATGGACGTTCTCTACGGCGTCAAGACTGTTGATCCGCGTCAGGCTGTTCGCCTTTCTGGCACGTAAAACATAGTGTAGCGGCTAAGCACCGCTTCCTTCCTCTTTCTCATATCAGGAGGCCACTATGGCCGGACTTGCTTCTCAGACTGACAACGAAGAACTTCTTCCTACCTTTACGAATTACGGCCGCAGCGCCGGCGCTGTCGGTAGCCTGATTAAAATCTATGATGGCCCGATTGTTCCGGCCGCGACCGGCGCGGATACCGTGCTTGTTGTGTTCACGCTCCCCGCTGATTTTTTTAATCAGTCAACTGGCGCGACCATCTTTATCAAAGTGCTTGCGCATCTTCTCAATGCGACTAGCAAAACGATCAAGATTATCTACAATCCCACTGCGGCTGTTGTTGGATCAACTGTAACAGGAGGCACCACACTTGCGTCTAGCGCCGCTGTGACGACTAATGGTGGCGTAAGCCTAAACGCCTTTGTTAACAAAGTCGGCATTCCGAACAGCAACACGCAATTCGGCGGCGCGGATATTTCTCAGGTTGTCGGCGTTACGCCATCACTTGGCGCGGGCGCTGCTCTTACGGCTGTCGAAAATGCGCCTATCCTGATCGCAATCACTGGCAATGC
>JAQTMD010000184.1 GCA_028714595.1 Candidatus Omnitrophota bacterium | reverse complement strand
ACACTCATGGAAAGCCTCAGAAGATGACGAGGCCCGTATCGCCGCGCTGCTTGAAGCCGGTGTTGTACCGAATGAGAGCGAGGCCGTCCGGCAGGGCCTTATGAATCTATGCCGGGTAAAGAAGGTGACGGTATGAAAAAGGTGTCTGAAGGGGCCGGCCATGAAGCGAACGCCGCCCAAGTAAGTGATGGAACGCAGGAGAACTTAATCTTTTGCGCCCACCGGGGCCACGGTTGCATCAGCCAGAATGGGTACACATGCACGCATGGCCCGAAGTGCGAACCCATGGATAACCTCGGGCGCAAGTTCGTGGTCTTTGAGTGGATCGAGGACGGGCAACGGCTGGCCACCCGGCGGTACTTGACTGGCGGAGAGATAACGCCGGTGATCGATGCTGACACCATGCAAGCACAGGCAGAAGCGCGGGTAAGGCAGGTGCCGGTATGAGCGCAAAAACACACTCTGCGGAGAAGATCATTCTCGTTGAATATATGTGGGCGATTATGCACACTCGCGGATGGACGGCCTTCTATTATGGCACTTACCCCTCCCGTAAGGACGCCATCGAAGATCACATCAAACAGTGCGGCGGGACTTGGAAACACTATTATCGGAAAGGGGATCGAGCCGTCAGGGTTGCCATCACCGATGATTTCCTCGGGTTGGTTTCCGCCTTCATAAGTGGGACAAACCGGGAAAAGGTGAAGTTCGTTGGTAGGGGCGAGCGCCCATGACCCCCCGCCCGCATATCACCACCGTGCCGATGCCGGTACGCGCTCAGCAAATGGCAGAGGCCCGGGCCCGGTTCTACAAGGCAACACCGCTGCATGACATCCGGGAGGAGCCATACGAGCCCTGCGCTGCCGATATCGCATTCCGGCAGGCACGAGCGGAGGGGCGGGTATGATCGACGAGCAGATCACCCGGCACATCCACGAGACCAAGGATGCCCGCCCGGACAGCATTGAGATCGGCACCCCGTC
This sequence comes from Candidatus Omnitrophota bacterium, assembly GCA_028714595.1. Classification (GTDB taxonomy): domain Bacteria; phylum Omnitrophota; class Gorgyraeia; order Gygaellales; family Profunditerraquicolaceae; genus JAQTMD01. The sequence goes on along the minus strand of JAQTMD010000184.1, from coordinate 1,861 downwards.
AAAAGGCGGCGTGCTGAAGGTCTACGTAAATCTCCAGACGATGAGCGATCCGGAGATTCGGGAACTCATCAATAAGGGATTGCGGGCCCGGCAGTATGCCGCCGGAGGGGAATCATGAGCGAATGCAAAAAGTGCCATGCAACAATCGTATGGAAGAAGAAGCCTGACGGTACCTTCGCTCCCCCTGAGAACCTCGACGGCACCCGCCACACCTGCGGGAACGATGCCTCGGCCGGCAAGCAGCCTGGTGAGATCATCGGCCGCCTGGAAGACTATACACAGGGATCGGCCGAGTTCACCGTGAAGGGAGGTACCCGGAAAGTCTACGCGATCACCGCCGCCATGCAGAAAGACTGGATCGCAGCCGAGTACCTGATGCCGGTGTCGAATCACCCTGACATCTGGCTGGAGTTCTCCGTAGATGCAAAGAACTTCATCCTGCCGGGATGCCACACAACGCAGCGCCCCGATTGGGCCTCGAAGATGAGCGATCCCACCGGAGGAGAGGTTAAGAAGCCGGCGCAGAACACCCCGGAGCTGCCGAAGGATACTTGCACGTCCCCTCAGGCGGAATCAGCATTGCCGGGGGATCTGACTGTTGAGTTCAAAAACCTCCTCCTGTCTACGAACCGGGATGGTATCGGGGACCTGATCAAATACCTGGAAGAGTCAACTGACTTCTTCTTTGCCCCATCATCAACGAAATATCACGACGCCGAGGTGGGGGGCCTTCTCAGGCACTCATTGAAGACCTATCAAAATCTGTTAGCCCTTTCCAAGATATATTCCGAGGAGTACGAGCAGGACGCCATGATCATCATTGCCCTGCTCCACGACCTCTGTAAGGTCAACATCTACAAGCAGGAGCGGAAATCCCTGCCGCGCCGGAAAGAGAATGGCGAGCTTGAACTCGACGACTTCGGCCGGAAGATCTGGGATGAACAGGTCGTCTATACCGTTGACGATCAGTACCCGCTCGGCCACGGCGAGAAGTCCGTGATCATGCTCCAGCGGTTCATCCAGCTGACCGACACGGAGATCTTCGCTATCCGCTGGCACATGATGGCCTACGACGACAGCCGGAACTCGTACGGCGGCAATCTCGCCATCACCAACGCCTCGGACAAGTACCGGATCATCCCGCTGTTCCATATGGCGGACCTTGCGGCCTCGTTCCTTGAGATGAAGCCGGCTGCGGGGGTGCAGTGAGATGCAATCCCATAATTGCGCCATGCTCGATACGTCCTGCGGTGACTGGTGCCGGCTGGATGGATGTTGCCAGTATAAACTGACAACAGCCTGCGACCCCCTCGGCCCGCAAATCTGTGGTAAAGATCAGATCGTTGCCATTCAGTTGGCAACCGGAGGTCAATGATGCCAGTGTTTCAATGCTGCGGGTGCCCCACCGGCCCCTGCATCCTCACCAATATGCATCCGGAGTTTATCGCGGAACGGTGCTGTCCGGACGAGCGATCCGCCGGTTTCCCGGCAACAATCGCAGTATGGCGGGAGATGGTGCCGGTATGAGCGTCTTCAGGACATGGAAATGCGAAGCTTGCCTTACTCCGTGCCTTTTACGGAGAGATGCGATCTTCGCTCCGGAGCGGTGCATCTACAATGAACGCGGCGGCGACAAGAAAGCAAAATGGGAGTTGATTCAATCATGATCCTCACCTTCAAAGTATTCCGGGAGAAGATAGAGAGCGGCGACAAGACCCAAACGATCCGGAAGTACTCTCCCGAGCAGTACCAACGGCTCCTGAATTGCTGGAAATTACGGGAAACGACGGGCCGGTATAATCTCTTCTGGCACAATCCCCGTAACGGTGGGGTGCGCATCAAGGACGTGATCCCCTCCGAT
>JAQTMD010000183.1 GCA_028714595.1 Candidatus Omnitrophota bacterium | reverse complement strand
ATACCCTGACGACAATAACAGCGTTTCGGCGGGGCGCCCTGACCGCCGACCAGAAAAACGACATCTTCGCCCGGTATGGTTTCCCCGAAGATTACACCGCTGCGATGGTGAAAGCGTCAGAATTTTATCCGACGGCTCAGGATTTTGTCAGGTTCGCCGTCCGGGATACCTTCAAACCTGACGTGGTCGCAAAATACGGATACGACAGCGATTACCCATCAGATATTGACAACTACGTCGAAGCGGCGGGCGTGTCTCCTGAATGGATGCGGCATTTCTGGCGGGCACACTGGCAGATACCGTCTCCGCAGATGGGTTTCGATATGCTGCATCGCGGCGTGATTTCTGCCGACGATCTGCGAACCCTCTTAAAAGTCGGCGATTACGCGCCGGGATGGGTCGACCCGATCATAAAAATATCATACTCGCCGCTGACCCGTGTCGATACGCGGCGGTTATACAAGGACGGTATTATCACCGAAGCGCAGGTGTTTCGAAATTACCTTGACATCGGTTATGACGAGGAAAAAGCGCGGTGGTTGACCGACTGGACGAAAAAGTCGTTAACGCAGGAGAAGAAAGACAAGGTGCGCGACCTGACAGAAAGTAAGATTTTGCAGGCGTATTCTTTCGGCGAGTATGACGCCAAGGAAACCGCTGATAACCTTGTCGCTCTCGGTTATGACGAGACGGAAGCAGACCTTCTTATCGCGCTTGCAGATTATCAGGCGACGTTCGACGAAATTGCCGCGGAATGGAAGGTTATTAAGGCTGAATACCTCGCGGGGCTGCTGAACGAACAGAGCGCCGCCGCCCGTATGGACGATTTGGGTTTACCGCAGCGCCAACAGGAAAAATGGCTTCGGCAGTTGACCCGCGAAGCCCGCCTTGTCGAGATCAAGGCGCTCGCCGCCGCCAAGAAAGCAGCGGCAAAAACGACAGCGTGAAGACCTATGAAACTACATAAAGTAATTGAAAAATACCGCAGGGCGGTCGTCCCGCCCGCTGAAAAATCAATAGGACAGCCCGCCGAACAGAACACCATAAAAAAGAGGAAACTATGACTGATGTAGATCCATTAACCACCGTCGTAACCGCCGTTGTAACCGTCGTCGCGGTATACTTCGGGCTGACAGCAGAACAGACCACGCAGGTTATCGCCGCGATCATCGCCATCGTTGGCGCTTTCTATGCCTGGTATCAGACACAACAGAAAGCCGTCGTCGTCGCCGCCCTGACCAGCGGCACCACCGAAAGCCAAACTCCCGCCATCGTCGCCAAGATACCGTCGCGAACATGGAAGATGTCGGACGAAACGAAATATAACCTTGTCCGCCTGATGTCGAAAGCCGAACAGGACAGCGTTCTTAAACAGATCGCAGACGCCGAAGCCGCGTATCAGACGCGATACCGCATCAACTTCGACGGCGGGTTCGTGACTATCGAATACGGTCTGATCGTGCAGATGGTCGGTAACCCGTCGGAATTTCCCGGACTTGACGGGTCGACGATAACCAGCCGCTTTTATCAAGACCCGCGCACGGGTCAATGGTATGCAACCGTCGAACAGGCGAAAGCGAAAGGCGTTACTGTCAACGAGTGCTGACCGACCATCCGATTTTTCTTTTTTCCACGCGAAACCCGTAACAATCCGTCAACCTTTCCCGCTGCACCGCGCCCGCTCATGCTGCGGGGTCATTTTGAGGATATGACCGGGTCTGGTATGATTGGCTTGCAGCGGGGTCGCCTCAAAAAGAAAGCCCTTGGCGATGATTTAACGGGCGTCCAGCGGAAACGGTGGTATAATGTTAAGTTTCCTTTACAAAATGTTACGACGGGCGGAAGGTATTTATTGGCAGGACGTAAAGCCATTACTTATCCAGCGCGGCGCTCACACGACCTGCACGTCCTCTTTGGGCGCCGGCGCTGGCATGAGGTAAGACAAACATGGCTGCAAAGCAGACCCCGAAGAAGGCGCCCGCACCGGCGCCGAAGACCGTATCGAAGAAGACCACCGCGCCCGTCAGAAAGGCGGCGCCCGCAGTCGTCGACGACGACGACTTCGAAGTAATCCAGACCGCAGACCTTAAGCCGTTCGCCGACTGGTCGACGACACCCATGATCGAAGGCGTCGTCCAGAACCCGCGACAGGTGACCGGTCAGTATGGCGCGCAGGACGTCGTCGACGTCGGCGCGTATACCGTCGGACTTGTCGCCGCGCTGTCGAACCTTACCGACCACGTCGGCGAGTATATCCGCATCACCTGCGAAGGCAAAAGGGAAACCAAGAAAGGCAACCACGCTTACGCCTTCACCATCCAGCGCAAGAAGTCCCGGAAGTGAACGACTATGAAAGTTAACCATCTTTTTCACATCCTTCGCATCGACGAAACCCGCGCCCGTATCCTCACGGAAACCACCAGCACAATATGGGCTGACAGCAGCACCGTATCGGAAGCCGTCGCCCGCATACAGGAAGCCGCCGAAGACCTGACCGCGAACGAATACCAGTATGTGTTTGTTCTTGTCGGTCGTCTCGTCGAACAGCACCACCAGCGCATGAACCGCCCTTCTATCGTGCGCGAACTTGAAAACATCTTCGGCGCTGACCGCGTCCATTTCGTCGCGCGAACTTACAGCATGGAAGGCAGCGACCGCATTTATGCGGCAGAACCGGACGGAGACAGGTCTGACCCCGCCGCCGATCAGCAGCAGGTCGCCCGCGAAAAATCAACGCCGCCGCCGCATGCGACGTGACGGGGCGCGATATGCCGCCCCGATTAAGCCGCTATCAACTCGCCGACGAACACGGTAAAATCGGCGAACAGACCGCCCTTTTATGGCTTCGCAACATGCTGCCG
>JAQTMD010000182.1 GCA_028714595.1 Candidatus Omnitrophota bacterium | reverse complement strand
GTACTCCCGCGCGGATTCAACGAGTTTTTTCTGGCGCACATAAAGGTCTGCCAGCGTCAGGTGCGCCATGACGTTGCCGGCGTCGAGGGTCACGGCAGCGTTCAAATATTCCTGCGCCCGGGCGTCGTCGCCTTTTGCCTGGTAACAAAGGCCGAGCGTCACAATGGTCTCGATATCGGGGGTTATTTCGACGGCGGAACGCAGGACGCGGACGGCATTGTCGGTCTGGCCGTCGAGGAAATAAAGCCTGCCCAGAAGACGCAGGGTCTGGTTGTCGTCCCTGCCGGCTTTGCAGGCGACCAACAGCGTCTTGATGGCCAGGTCATAGCGGCCCAGGTCCTTGAAAATCACGGCGCGGTTGCGATAACCGCTGCAGTCGCCGCTTTCACCGATCCTGGTATAGGCCCTGACAGCCTGATTGAACTGTCCGGCATTGAGCGCTGCGGCGATCTGCGCCAGCGACGCCGGTCCTGCAATTTGCGCGGCATGGACCGGAGAAACCGCCGGCGCAACAGTAATGAAATACAGGAGGATTACCTTCGAGAAAAGTAAAGCGGAAAGATGTGTACGATGCGGAGACAATCGGCGCATTGGCTGCCAAAGGAGAGGATGTTCGGGTGTAGACCGTGTACCGGCTTCTATTTCAGGTACGCCTTGTTGATCTTCTGTGCCTGGAGAGGTTTGTCGCCGGGGCCGGTCGCAACAAGCGACGTCTTTTCCACGGCGTCATAGCCGGAGACGACTTCGCCGAAGATCGTGTGGCGCATGTTCAGCCACGGCGTGGGAGCGACGGTGATGAAGAACTGGCTGCCGTTGGTGCCGGGGCCGGCATTGGCCATGGCAAGGATCCCGGCCTTGTCAAAACCGAGCCGGGGAGTCACTTCGTCCTCGAACGGCTTGCCCCAGACGGACTCGCCGCCCGCACCCGTACCGGTAGGGTCGCCGCCCTGGATCATGAAACCCTTGATCACGCGGTGGAAGGTGATGCCGTTGTAGTAACCTTTTTCGACGAGCCTGGTGAAGTTCTCGCAGGCCTTGGGAGCGACATCGGGGAATAATTTGATCTCGACCGTGCCCTGCGTCGTTTCGAAGACCACGTTTTGCGCCTTTTTGGAGCCTGACGGTTCATTATCCATTGCCCACCCCATAGGTATTGAAACCATGCATGTGAGAGCCAGTAGTGTACCCATAATCCGCGTTTTCATGGCAACTGCCTCCTTCTATTTTGCGAGTTTAAGTTTTCTTAAGAACATGAGGTCGCGCGTGGAGACCATGCCGATGACCCGGTCGCCTTTTCGCACCGGCAAATGCCTGAAGCGCGCCGTGCTCATGGTCTCGTAGACCTTCTCCATGCCCTCGTTCAGGTCGACGCTCACAACTTTGGCCGTCATGATATCCTTGGCCTTGAGTTTATCCGGGGACCTTCCCAATGCCACCACGCGCCAGACGATGTCGCGCTCGGAGATGATGCCGACGAGCTTGCCCGTTTTTTCGACGATGACGGCGCCGACCTTTTTTTTCGCGAGGATCTTTGCCACGGCCCTCACCGAGGCCCCTTCGGCGGTGCGGATGAGGTTGCCGGAGATGCGAAAAGCGAACGGTATCGCCTGTTTCAGGTTTTCCTTGATCAGTTTTTCCATCGGCCTACTTTTTCGCCTTGCCTTGGTTTGCCACCTCTTCCATGGCCTTCTTGACTTCTTCCGGGTCGCCCAGGTAATAGCTCTTGACGGGCCGTAAATCGTCGTTGAGCTCGTAGACCAGCGGCAGGCCGGTCGGGATATTCAGCTTGACGATCGCCTCGTCCGAGACATTGTCCAGGTACTTGACGAGGGCCCTCAGGCTGTTGCCGTGCGCGGCGATGATCACGCGTTTGCCGGATTTGATGGTCGGCGCGATAATCTCGTGCCAGTAGGGCAGAAACCGCGCGACCGTGTCTTTCAGACATTCGGTCAGCGGCAGCTCTTTCGGGGAAAGGTCCTTATAGCGGCGGTCATTGCCGGGATAGCGCTCGTCGGTCTTTTCCAGGGCCGGCGGCGGGGTATCGTAACTCCTGCGCCAGATGAGCACCTGCTCCTCGCTGAACTTGGCGGCCATCTCGGATTTGTTCAGGCCCTGCAGCGAGCCGTAGTGGCGTTCGTTGAGCCTCCAGGAATTATAGACCGGTATCCACATCAGGTCCATCTCGTCCAGCGCGATCCAGAGCGTGCGGATCGCCCGTTTCAGGACCGAGGTAAATGCTGCATCAAAGATAAAGCCCTCTTTCTTCAATACCTGGCCGGCCTTATGCGCCTCCCGGACGCCTTTTTCGGACAGATCGACGTCGGTCCAGCCGGTAAACCGGTTTTCCTTGTTCCAGGTGCTCTCGCCGTGGCGAAGCAGTACTACGTGCTTCATTCTCCCTCCGGATCGTGACTTTATTTATTGTATCGCAAGAAAATTTTTCTGCAACTGATTTCATGAAACCCCGCAACCGGCGTGGGCACAATTAACAACCCCGGGGGTTGTTTTATCGGACAGTTCCCGGGGTCAATTTTTCCCGATTTTTACGGTGGTATGGTCGCCGTCCGACCAGGGCCAGAGCATGGCAAAGACCGCATCGCCGCTTATGTGGGTGAAATAAAAGGTCTGGCCCTTCATGATGCCGCCGAAGTTCTTGATGACTGCGTCCATTTCGTTGGACAGGCGGTTTGGCGACGGCCAGGCAGGCGGGCCGAAGACAGAGTTGAGTTTTTCAGTCACTGCAGCGATGTGGGCCTTGGTGACCACGACTTCAAGATACGAGGGCTGTTCAGAACGGACTGCTTCGAAACCGCAGGATTTTATGTCGCTGATAATCTGTGCTAAATCCATACCTCCCCCTTAAAC
>JAQTMD010000181.1 GCA_028714595.1 Candidatus Omnitrophota bacterium | reverse complement strand
GGTCGGTCCCGCAGACGACGCATTGGTAGATGCCGTTTCCCCTGGGCAATTCGCATCTGCCTGCCTGCGGCCGCTCCGTGGCCTTCCGGCGGGTGACCGCATACTGTTCAGGGCCAAGGATACGGCGCCACTCGGCGTCGGTCTTTATGACCTTATCCACTTCTTCGACCCTGCCGGTCGCGACGAAAAAGATCTTTACCTTTGCGCCTGCCTTTTTTCCGACTGCCATGACCTGCCCCCTCTCATTCAAGAAATCTATTTTTGTTTCACCCCGCAGAATCCCGGGCATTTCCCGGGCGTCGATGCGCAGGCCGCCGTCATGCTCTATCTTTAACGTGTAGATAAGGCCCGGCACGAACCTGGTCCCGGGCGCCTCGATCTGCGCGTTCTTAATGCCTGACTTTTTCGCCTCACGCGGCTCCAATGCATACTGCCAGAACCGCTGCCACAGCCTGCGTTCAAACCGGCTTACCGTCTTTTGCGCCCGGTAACCGGCCGGTACCTCGTCGATCTTCGTGATCGCGAACTGTTCTGCCCCCGTATCGGTCAGCGCAAACGCCTTCATGAAGAGATAGGCGCTCTTGCCTTTGAGCGGATGGCCTTTGCGGATATAGAAATCGTCGAAACGGATCACCAGCGACTGGAACTGGATGATGTCCGTCGAAAAAGTGAAATACCTCGGTTCAAGCGGCACCCCGCGCGTATCATATTCCACGAATTTTATCGTGGTCAGTTTTTCCCCGGGCCGCGAGGCCGTGTCCGAGACGACGATTTCGGCCGCACGCGAGTCGGCGCTGAGCCGCTCGATGACCTTCTCTAAGACCCGGATGCGGTTCTGCCCGACCAGGTACAGGCCGAGGGCGCACGCCGCTGCCAGAAATACTGCCAGCCGTATGCCTGCGGCAAAACTGATCTTCCGGTCTACCGTGCGCTCCGATGGCTTCATTGTACGATCCTGGTCGTTCGTGACTGGACACGGATCTGCTGCTGGATACGGGCAAGGATCTCCTGAATGGCCGCAGCATTGATGTCCCCGAATTCGATGCCGATGCGGAACATTGCCTGTCCCCGCCGTTGCATGGGCGTCACGTACCTGATGACCCCCTCGCCGCAGATCGCCCCTTCCCTGAAGGGGGTGGTCAATTCCAGTCTCACCGCAAGGTTTTCCTTCAACTGTTCCTGCGTCGCGACATTGAAGACGCAGCCGATCCCTTTGAAAGAGATATCCACCAGGCTGCAGGAAACGCTGCGTTCAGGCGCGTCTTTGACCGTGATCGCGACCACCCCTTCTATATTAAACCGGAGATACTGTCTCTGATCCTGCATCCCTGTCCTCCGTAACCCGCCTGATACCGCAGTCAGCGGGGGATCCCCAGAAGCTGCTGCATCCGCTCGAGCTCCCGGCGCTCGTCGCGCAGGCTCCCCGCAAGCTCAATGATCACCTCGCCGTTCGGCCTCTGGCTGTCAATGATGTAGCAGGGCTTAAGCGCGCAGTACACGATCGCAAGTTCCTCGCCCTTTTTGTTCTTTACCAGATACGGCCTCATATCGTTTGCCTTGATAAGCCTCTCGTATTCATTGATATCGTGCGGCTGTACCTGCGCGGCCTGCCGTCGCGGCTTGATGCTGTTTATGACCACCCGGTGGTCGGCGTCCTCTCTGCGGATATACCGGTATCCGGACGCAAGCGGCGTAAAGACGATCGCGTCGATAAAGTCCTTGCCCGGGATCCTGTTGCGGCGTTCCAGCGTTATGCCGTAGTAGGGTCGCAAGCTCAGATGATCGCGCAGATTCCCGACGTAACGCGCTGCCGGTTGCGCGGCGAAAATACCGCCGCAGGCGGCCAGCAGGAAAAAAACGGCAACAGAGAGCCTCAGCTGTTTTTTCATTCGCGGGCCTATTTTACCACATACACGTACTTCAGGACGCCTGCGCCGGCATTCAGTACGTCGTGTTGCGTCCGGGCAGGTATATAGACCAGGTGTCCCGGGCCGACACGGGTCAACGCGTGGCCGTTTATGTGGATCTCTGCAATGCCTTCCAGGATGATCAAGGCCTCTTCCCGGGACTCGGTCGAGTGCTGCCCGACGGTCTCGCCGGGACCGAGCCTCATAAAACCGGCTTTCATGCCTGCCGTGTCCGGGGCTCCGGCAAGCAGGCGCTGGTATTTGTCTGTGGTGTCGTTTAGCCGCACTACGAGCGGCTTCAGGTCGGACATTTCCTGCCTCTGTTGATGAGCGCGGCGATATATCCTGCGCCGAAACCGTTATTGACATTGACCACCGATACGTTCGGAGCGCAGGAGTTCAGCATCGTCAAAAGCGGCGCGATACCCGAAAAGTTTGCACCGTAGCCGACGGACGTGGGAACGGCGATGACCGGGCAGTCTGCCAGACCCCCGATGACCGACGGCAGCACGCCGTCCATGCCGGCAAGCACCACGATACAGCGACTGTCGGCAATAGTCTTAAATCCGTCAAGCAGCCGGTGCAGGCCTGCCACGCCCACGTCATAGAGCCGCGTGACGTTCGAACCGAACACCTCTGCGGTGATCGCAGCCTCTTCGGCGACCGGCGTATCTGCGGTACCGGCACAGACCACCGACACCTTGCCTTCCCTGCGCGCGCTCCTGTCGAAGACGGCGATGGTGCGGCTTGCGCGCTCAAACACGCAGTCTTTGCGTATGCGCCTGACTGCCGCATATATTGTATCATCGGCTCTGGTCAGAAGCACGGTCTTACTTTTCCTGCTCAATGCCCGGAAGATCGCCGTTATCTGCGCCGGGCTCTTTCCCTGGCAGAAAACGACTTCAGGCATACCGGTGCGCAGGGCCCGATGATGGTCGACCTTGGCAAACGCCAGATCCTCGTAGGGCAGGTGGCGCAGCCTGACAAAGGC
>JAQTMD010000180.1 GCA_028714595.1 Candidatus Omnitrophota bacterium | reverse complement strand
ACTTCATCCTGACATTTCACTATCAGAACGCCGTCGGGCTTGAGCACACGCCGAGCTTCAACAGACGCACGAACGTAGAGTTCCAAAACGGCATCGTGCCACTTGCTTCCCAGCGAGGCCGGCCGATCACCGTTTGAATAGTGATCCCGGAAAGCGCTGTGGGTTCCGTTGCCGGCAAAGGAATCGTCGTGCCGATACAGACCTTCCATGTAGGGAGGGTCGAGAACGACACAATCGATTTCTCCATTCCCGTAAGGGAGGTGCCTGCAATCAACGCCAGTCTTCAGGTCCGAGGGTAGGACTCGATACTCGTCGGCGGGAATATCCCGCCAGAAGACCCCTTTTCCGTAAGTGACATCGGCGACCTTGGCCCCGCGCGGCACATGCAGCCGAAGAACATGCGGAAAGACCTCGTTGTTGTCTCCGGCAAAAGCAGAGAACACCAGGTCGGTTGTTGCGCCCCCATCGGGAGATTTCCGTTTCGTTTTCATGCGGCCACAATACATTATCCTAACGCACGCGCAAGTCTTTTTTACGGGGTCGCCCCACTTTTTGTCGCCCGTTCTTCTGGTACTGCTGCAGGGCATCCTCAGCAATCAGATGGTCGCGCCCGTATTTCTCGGAAGACAATCGCTCTTCCAGAATGAGTTGCCGCACCCTGGCGGGTGTCACGCCCAGGTACGTCGCGGCGGATTCGGTTGTGAATAACTTGCCCATGCGTAAGGAATAAGATACCTTGCCTTTCAGAGAAGGGAAGAGAATTCGGCGACAGAGAATTCGGCGAACCAGAGGGTCCAGGTTATGGCTCGCAAGCTCGCCGAACCTGACCCTCGACGTTCGGCCAAGAGGATTAAAATGATTGCATCCGCTTGCGGTATGATGTATTATAATACCACAACAATGAGGTGAACCATGAGCGTTGCAAAAGTAGCCATTACCATGAATCGAGACCTGTTGACCACCATCGACAGACTCGTGCGTCAGCATGTATTTCCCAATCGGAGTCGAGCTATTCAAGACGCGGTGTCGGAAAAAATTGGGAAACTGGAAACAAACCGCTTGGCACGAGAATGCGCCAAACTGAATCCCAAAGAAGAAATCGCCATTGCCGAAGAGGGATTATCAAACGAGGTTGAATCATGGCCAGAATATTAAGAGGAGAAATCTATTGGGCAGATCTAAATCCCACCAAAGGCCATGAACAAGCCGGATTGCGTCCTGTTCTGATTTTGAGTCATGACATCTTCAACGAAAGATCTGGCACCGTTATTGCTATGGCACTGACAAGTCAGCCACAAAAAGCAGGATTTCCCCTGACCCTCGAATTAACTTCTCCAAAGCTGCTGAAACAGACGTGGGTCAAGATCAGCCAAATTAGAACTCTATCAGTTGAACGTCTTGGAAAGCGAATGGGCAGGGCCTCTGATGAAGAGGTTTATCAGGTGATCGAGGGGTTGAGCGAAATAATTGGCTAACCAGAGGCTTGGGTAAAAAGAGCAAGGGGACGTTCTAGATAACCTATTTGCAAGCAGGGGATTATAACGCAATTGGCACACGTAAGCGCATTGTCAGGAATGGGGTTGAGTCTATTTCACACTTCTCTCCCCCGGGGACCACATGATTCGATGCACCGGGCGGTCTAAGCGGAGAGGTGCCGTTGATCTGTGATTCGCGTCGTAGCGACCCCCGGGATACGGGAAAACTCACCCGTCTGCTTTGGATGTATAAACGAGCTGGCTTCGCCGCTTGCGGGGGCCGGACTTTTTGTGTAACGTCCTTTCCCGCGTTGCCCCGCGGCGCGCGGAATACCGATGACATCGTTATCCATCACATCATGGATTGTGGGCGGCATCCTGGTGGCCATCAGCCTTCCGGGCGTCGTGGCGCCCGCGTCGACGCGCAAGGCGGTTGCTGCGTTTCCTCGCCACCGCATCGCGGCCTGGGTCCTGACGGCGGTGGACCTTGCGTGGGTGACCTGGATCATCGCGAACGCCTCGCTCGGACGGTTCGAGTTTCTCAAGCCCGCGCTCTACCTGGCAGCTCCGCTCTCCTATGCGCTGATTGTCGTGTTCATGGACGAATTGCTTGCGCCGCGCGCCCTCGGCGGACTGTTTCTCCTGGCGGCGAATCCCATGCTCCAGGCCGCGCGGTGGCATGCGTCCGGCTGGCGGTTTGTGATCGTCGTGCTGGCCTACGCATGGGTGGTCATTGGCGTGACGCTGGTGTTGAGCCCGTACCGGTTCCGCCAGGTGGCTCATTGGCCGTATGCGACCGACGGCCTTTGCCGGCTCGTCAGCGCGGGCCGGGCGGCGTTCGGCGCGTTCCTTCTTTTCCTGGGAACCTGGGCATTTTGATCTCCCCGGATCGTCGACGTGAAGAAACAGGTCCGCATCCTCCTCTTTCGCGGCGGGGCCCTCGGCGATTTCATTTTCACGCTCCCCGCCCTGGCCGCCCTTCGGCAGCGCTGGCCGGACGCGTATATCGAACTGGTCGGGTATCCCCACATTGCCAACCTTGCCCTTGCCGGCGGACTGGTCGATCACGTGGAGTCGCTGGATCGGGCGGAGACGGCCCGCTTCTTCGCCTGGACTCCCGCGTTCAGCGCCGAGCAGGCCGACCACATTGCCTCGTTCGACCTGGTCATCAATTACCTTCATGACCCGGACGGAAGTGTGCGGCGGAACCTTCAGGCGGCCGGCGCCCGGCAGGTGATCGTCGGTTCGCCGATCGTCACGGGCGGCCATGCCGTTGCGCATCTGGCCCGTCCGCTCGAATCCCTTGCGCTCTACGTAGCGGAGGAGAGCCCGAGGCTGTCGCTGACACCCTCCCTGCTGCGCCGCGGGTCGGAGGCTCTGCGGGAGCGCGGGCTGCCGGAGGGCGCGGTGGTTCTTCATCCGGGG
>JAQTMD010000179.1 GCA_028714595.1 Candidatus Omnitrophota bacterium | reverse complement strand
GAGCGATTTCAAGACTCAGACCGCCGTTGCCGCCGCCTACTCGCTCGCCCCCGAGCAGGTCGGTCCAGATGGCAAGATCAAGCACGGCACCATGTCGGATGCCGCAGAGACCTACCGCATCTACACGTATGCGAAAATGTTTTCGGTCAATCGCGAGCAGTTCGTCAATGACGATCTGGGCGCATTCACCGAGATTCCGATGCGCATGGGCAAGGCGTATGCTCAGATGCAGTCGGACAACATCTATACCCACCTGCTCGCCAACGGCACGCTTAGCGACACCTACGATCTGTGCGGGACCGACCATGACAATTACATCTCTGGCACCGATTCCGCCCTGTCCAGCACCTACGCGGTCAACGCGATTTCGGCCGCGCTGGTGAAGTTTATGGGCATGACCGACCGCGACGGGCACAGCATTTCGGTCATGCCGAAATTCCTGCTGGTCCCGCCCGCTCTGAACGCTGTCGCGCAGGAAGTTTTCAAGGGTTCGACCTTGACCGGCATCTCCACCAACAAGAGCCCGAACATCAATATTCACGCCGGCAGCTATCAGGTCATCACCGAGCCGCGACTGAGCAACGCCGGCATCACCGGCTACAGCGCTACCGCCTGGTATATGCTGGCCGACCCCGCCGCCTGCGAGACCGTGAAAGCGTTTTTCCTCAACGGCAACCGCAGCCCGGTTATCGAGCAGGTGCCTGTGGCCGGCGACACGCTGGGCTATTCGTGGCGGGTCTACGGCGACATGGGCGTCAAGGCGATGGATTACCGGGGAATCGTGAAGAGCGCCGGCGCGTGAATCTGAATGAGCAACGGGGGCGGGTAACCGCCCCCTAACCAAACTTCAAACTGAAAAGGAGAAGTTCGATGGCTGTCAAGAGTACGCTTTATCAGGATGATCCGAGCATCGCCGATTACACTACCGTCTCGGCTGCCACCGGTGGAGATATTGTCGAGGACGCCGGCCGGGCCGGCCAGGTCATCGCCGATCTCGCCGCCGGAGAGAAGGGCGCAATCAGGATCAAGGGTTTCATCAAGGTGAACAAGACGCATCCCGCCATGACCGCCGGCGCGAATATCTACTGGGACTCGGACGGGACCGACGTCGGCGGCGTCACTGGCGGCGCGGCTACCGCGACGCTCTCTGCCGGCGATTTCCATCTGGGCCGCTCACTGGCCGCCGCCGGGACGAACGTAACCCAAGTCATCGTTGCGCTCAACGAACACGCTCCCGTGACCATCGTCGACCTGAACGCCGGCACGGATGACGGCACTATGCCGGCCGCTTGCACCGCTGGCACCTACGACGAAACGATTGCCGAAAACGCACTCGAAACCGTTCTGGGCATCATGCGTAAGGCCGGCGTGGTCGGCATCTGAGACACTCCCTGATTCCCCGGCGGCGCGGCTATGGGGGCCGCGTCCGCCGGGGCTTTTGAGGTTTGCGCATGGTCGATTTCGCGAAGATCGATGACGCCATTTTTGACTGCCCTGGCATGACCGAGACGGTCACCTATCGGCGATCTGGGCAGACCGATCTGTCCGTATCTGCGGTCAAGGGCAACGTTACCGCAACGCTCGCGGCCGTCGCTGGCGGGTATGTATCGACTGCTGATTCGCAGTTTGATATCCGGGTTTCTGGCCTGACATTCGGCGAGCCAAAGGCCAACGATATTATTATTGATTCGGGCTCTCGGGTGTACCGATATGAGAGCCACGAGGTCGATAGCGCCGGCAGCTCGTGGCGCGTCTTTGCCAAGCGGACGGAATAATAATATGGCCGTCATGACCATTCCTGAAGCTGAGCGGTGGCTGAAAGACTCCAGCGTCCGCCTTGGCAAGTGGGGGTGGATGCCGGTTCACAAGAAGATCACAAAATATATCCGAGAAAAAACCAAAAAAGGTTTTAGATCGCAGATAACTCCGGATGGCGGAGCATGGCCAAAGGCCGAGTTTTGGAAGCCTAAGAAAACCCTCTCGGTTGGCATGAAAGCTGCAATTGGAATCGATAATCGAGCGGGGAGTAGAAACTTCGGTAAGCCATATAAGCGAATTATTAAAACTCAAGATGACCTAGATAGCGCTAAGGCGCTGCAATGGAATCCTGAGTTTTTGAAGAAAGCTCATAAAAAGGTATTAGTCCCGGCGCTGTACCGAAAGAGCGAAAAAAAGGGAATTAAACCGGCAACCGATTTGTACGACTGGATAAATGAGGCTGGCCGTAGGACTGGCTCCGGCGGCCCAGTCCATCAAAGCAAGTTTGACTATAGTTTTGGCCTTCATGGGTGGCGCGTAAAGTATGCCGGGTGGTACTATGGAGATGCCAAATATTACGGAGTTTCGGTTAAGGCCCGCCCATTTTTAGGGCTAAACGAAAAGGACGTTGATTTCGTAGTGGCTGCCTATGCTGAGCATGCCATGAAAATGATTGATAAGGTAACGTCAAAAACATATGGGGGCGGGCTTATTGGGCGCGCGGCATCGGCTGTCGAACGCGGATCACAAAAAGCGTGGGTTAGAAGCGCCGGCTCTAGTAAGTATTCGTCCCGCCCAGACGTGGCATTTCGCGGAAATGCAGTAAGTTTTGGAAAAGGCTAATAGGAGAAACCCATGTCTCTTCGCACGAAAACCATCATCGGCGCCGCCCTGGCCCTGGCCGTGGCGATCTGGAGTTGGTACACGGCTTACAGCGATGGCGACCCCACCACTCAGCCCAACACCACGTCGGTGGTTGTGGCCGGCAACGAATTGATCAACGCGGTCAAGACCGAGGAAAAAACCGAGGCCTCCACCGCTACCGCCGCGGCCGCCCCCGAGGTGGTCAAGTGATTGGTTCACTGATTGCCGCCATTATCGAGGGTCTTCTGAATTTCATTTGGGGGAAGAGGGATGAAGACAATGAATCTATCGAAATCGCTGATT
>JAQTMD010000178.1 GCA_028714595.1 Candidatus Omnitrophota bacterium | reverse complement strand
CCAGCTGGAAGCAGGCAGAAGCTGCGCGAGACGAATCCGGCGGACTCATCGATATGGTCTCCGACGACGCGATCATTGCAGCATACAAACAGCTGGCTACCGGCGACGGGATTTATGCGGAGCCGGCCTCGTGCGCGTCGGTCGCCGGACTCCTGAAACTTGCCAAAAGCGGGTACTTCCTGAAGAACCGGCCTGCGGGCGAAGACGCAACGATCGTCTGCATCCTGACCGGCCACGGCCTCAAAGACCCCGACCGTGCGATCAAGACCATCGGGAAGCCGAAAGTCGTCAAAGCGTCGAAGGAAGCGATACTCAATGAAATCGGGTATTAAAACTACGGTGTACGCCCTATGAGTCTGCGCAATAAAAGAATTTTGATCACCGGCGGGCCGACGTGGGTGGCGCTCGACAGCGTCAGGGTGATCTCCAATACCGCAACGGGACAGAACAGCATCCTGCTCGCCCAGGAATTGGCCCGGCAGGGTGCACGGGTAACGCTGATCCTGGGTTCCTGCGCCAGGCAGCCGGCCGCACAGGGCATCAGGGTGATCCGTTTTTCATTCTTCGATGAATTGCGCAAGGCGTTGATCGGAGAACTCAAATCAAAACGGTATGACGCCCTGATACATTCTGCCGCGGTCTCGGATTACCAGCCGGTCAATGTCCGCTTGCGCAAGGTCAGCTCGGATCTCAAGACCTGGACCATCAGGCTTAAACCCACGCCCAAGATCATCGATGAGATACGGAAACTCGACCCCTGCATGCTTTTGGTGGGGTTCAAATACGAACCGCGTTCCGCCCCCGCGGCGCTGCTTTCAAGAACACGGTCATTCCTGCGGCGTTCGCAGACTACGATCGCCGTAGCGAACACTTTTTTGCCGGCAGGGTATCTGGCATTTATCACCGACGGGACCCAGACGGTCGGTCCGATCCGGTCCCGGAAGGCGCTGGCGAAAAATTTAGTCAGGCTCCTGAAACAATATTTCGGAAAGAAAGGCTGAACCATGAAATATATTGTCCTGGTCCCGGACGGCATGGCGGATTACCCGATCAAAGAACTGGGAGACCGCACGCCCCTGGAGGCTGCACGCACGCCGAACATGGACCATCTGGCCAAGTTCGGGCGGCTGGGAAGGGCAAAGACCATACCGGAAGGCATGACGCCCGCATCCGACGTTGCCAACATGTCGATCCTGGGCTACGACCCCAAAGTCTATTACTCCGGCCGCGGGCCCCTGGAGGCGGCCAACATGGGCATCGAGATGCAGGACGACGATGTAGCCTTCCGCTGCAATCTGATCACGGTAGTCGAAGATACGCTCATCGATTACAGCGCAGGCCACATAAGCTCAAAAGAAGCCGACGACATCATACGGTTCATCGACAAGACCCTCGGCAACGAACGTTTCAGGTTCTATCCCGGAGTAAGCTACCGGCATCTCTTGATGGCAAAAGGAGGACGCCGTCTCCGCCTTGAAGAAGTCCAGTGCATTGCGCCGCACGATATCCTGAACAAAAGCATTTCAAAAAATTTGCCGAAAGGCTCAAACGCCCAGGCGATAGTCCAGCTCATGGAGGGATCGAGAAAGGCGCTTGCGGACCACGAGATCAACCACGTCCGCATCGACCTTAAGGAAAACCCCGCGAACATGATCTGGCTCTGGGGACAGGGAAAGAAACCGTCATTCCCGACCTTCCAGGAAAGACACGGGCTTTCCGGCAGCGTCATTTCAGCCGTCGACCTCATCAAAGGGATGGGCAAGCTCATGGGACTTGACGTCATCAACGTCCCCGGTGCGACCGGTTATTACGACACCGATTATGCGGGAAAGGCAAACGCCGCAATCCGGTCGCTTGACGATAAGGATTTCGTCTTTGTGCACGTCGAGGCGCCGGACGAGGCTGGCCATAACGGCGACCTGCGCGAAAAGATCACCGCCATCGAGCGGTTCGACCAGCTCGTCGTGGGCCCGGTCCTCGAGGCCTTCAAACACAGGGAGTACTTCCGGCTCATGGTGCTTCCCGATCATGCGACGCCGGTCAGCGTCCGCACCCACACGTCCGACATCATCTCGTTCTGCATGTTCGGCTCAGGCATCACCGGTAAGGGTTTTTTGAATTTCAGCGAAAAGGAATCGGAAAAATCCGACCTTTTCTTCGAGCGGGGTCATGAACTCATGAATTTCTTCCTCAAAAACGATACCGACGAGAACACGTTACCCGGGGGGAAAGCGTAAGCGTATCCCGGCAGGACACTCCGTAAGTCAGCTGCTCATTAAAGGAGGCGGGGAATGAATCAGAATGACATGTTTGTGCTGGTTCTCTTGTTTTTGTTGGCGGTGTTGCTGGTCGCCTGCGCCTACGTGCTCTTCAAATACACCAAAGGAAAACACAGGACCAGACGGCGATGGGCCCGCGTCAAGGTGCCGACCCAGAAGTCGATCACCTGCAGGATCACCGAACCCGCCGCCCTCGCCGATGAGACCGAGTACCTGGTCAACGACATCAACGTCGGAGGGATCTCCTTTTTTACCGATAAAGAGGTCGAAAAGACGGCCTTGAAACTGCAGGTCAGGTTCCCGTTCACGACGTTCAAGGAAGCTTCGACGGTCTGGGGCAAAGTCATCTACTGCAACCGCCTCGACAACTCGGAGAACTACCGTGTCGGGATAAGCTACATGCGGCATACGAAACGGGGCAGGTAACAATGGCCAGGCTCATCGTGCAGAAATTCGGCGGGTCTTCGGTCGCAAATGTCGAACGGATACAGACCGTGGCGCGGCGCGTGGCAAGCTACAAAAAGAGGGGACACAACCTCGTCGTCGTGGTATCGGCGATGGGCGACACGACCGACGAGCTGATCGACCTCGCCACCAAGATAAACCCCGACCATTCCGAGCGGGAACACGATATGCTTCTTTCCACGGGAGAGCAGA
>JAQTMD010000177.1 GCA_028714595.1 Candidatus Omnitrophota bacterium | reverse complement strand
CTATCCTGAACAAACAGGGAGCGTTGACCGAAGAAGAGTGGAAAGCGATTAAAGAACATCCCATGAAAGGCGTGGGGATCCTCCTGCCCATCCCGGAGCTTAAAACCGCGGTCCTCGGCGTCAAGTATCACCATGAACGCTATGACGGGAGCGGCTATCCCGAAGGGCTGAAAGGCGAACAGATACCGGTCATTGCGGCGATCATCGCGGTCGCCGATGCCTATGATGCGATGACCTCGGACCGTCCATACCGAAAAGGACTGTCGCGCGAGCAGGCGATCGATGAGATCAAACGGCAGAACGGCAAACAGTTCCACCCCCAGATCGTGGCCGCGTTCCTGGAACTTTCCGAAGAAAAACTCCTTTAGGCATGGCAAAGAAGAACATACTCCTGCTTTACATCACCGAGGTCTCAGGCCACCACAGCGCTTCCCTGGCCATTGAGAAAGCCCTGAACCTCGTCTCCGACAAAGTCAATATCCTGAACCTCAACGCCTTCCGCTATACCACGCCCATCTCCGAGAAGATAACCAACCGCATCTATACCACGGTCATCCGGCGTACGCCCAAGATCTGGGACATGGTCTATGACAACCAGAAAGTCAAAAAGAACATCGAACGGCTTAAAGGCGCCATCGACAAATTGAATTCTCCGAAATTAAAGAAGCTTTTCGGAGAGTTTAAGCCCGATATCGTGGTCTGCACCCAGGCATACCCCTGCGGCATGGTATCCGCGTATAAGAAAAGGTTCAATGCCGACATCCCGCTGGTGGGGGTCCTCACCGACTACGTGCCGCATGCCTACTGGGTCTATGACAACGTCGATTACTACATCTGCCCGAACGAAAACGTAGGCAGGCGATTGACACAGCAGGGAGTAGCCCCGCAAAGGATCAGGACGCTGGGCATCCCGCATGACCCCTCTTTCAGCGATCCCGTGCAGACCGCTCAGGTCCTCGAACGGATGAACCTGGAAAAGGACAAACCCACGATACTCATCATGGGCGGAGGCCAGGGACTCGGGCCGATCAAGACCATCACGAGATCTTTTGAAAAGCTTCCCTTCGGAATACAGGAGATTATCGTGACCGGCACGAATAAAAAGCTTTTTCGCAGCCTCAAAAAAAGCGCCAAAAAGTCAAAACACCGCGTCATACTGCTGGGGTATGTCCACAACGTCAACGAACTCATGAGCGTCGCCGACCTGGTCGTCACCAAACCCGGGGGCATCACCACTTCCGAAGCGCTGGCAAAACAACTTCCGATGCTCATCATCAAGCCTATCCCGGGCCAGGAAGCCAATAACACGACATTCCTTACCGGAGAGCAGGCAGCGGTCAAAGTGGACCGCCCCGCCTCGATACACCGCATCGTCGAAGACTTGTTCACGGACTCCGGCAAGCTCGAGAGCCTCAGACAGTCCTGCGCGCGTATCGCAAAACCGCAGGCCGCCGTCGATATCGCCCGGTTTATCCTGGAGATCGCCGCATGATGAACTTCATCCTCTATAAATTCGGGCAGTTCCTGGCAATGATACTGCCGTTCAGGCTGGCATACCGTCTTGCAATAATTGCAAGCGACATCCATTACCTGTTTGCCGATGTCGACCGGGCCAACGTCACCGCCAACCTCAAGGCGATCTTCCCCGAAAAATCCGACGGGGAGATCGCCCGCCTGCGTTTGTCCATGTCCCGTAACTTCACCAAATACCTGGCTGATTTTTTCAAGTTCGGACAGATGGACAAAACGTTTATTGAAAAATATGTCACGTTTAAGAATGCGCGTTATATAGACGAGGCGCTCGCCGGGAAACGCGGGGTCGTCATCCTTACCGCCCACACCGGCAACTGGGAGTTAGGCGGCGTGGTCCTTGCCCACTACGGCTATGACCTCTGGGTGGTCGCCCTGGAACACCAATCGAAACTGGTCAATGCCTTCTTTGACGGCCAGCGCAAGGGCAAAGGCGTACACGTCATACCGTTCAACCGGGCAGTCAGGCAAAGCATCAGGATACTAGCGGAAAACAGGCTCCTGGCGCTTTTGGGCGACCGCGACTTCACCAGGGAAGGAGGGATCGTCGTGCCCTTTTTCGGCAAACCGACCTCCATCCCCAAAGGGCCTGCGGCGCTGGCCCTGCGCACCGGCGCACCCATCGTGCCGGGGTTCCTCATCCGCAACCCCGATGACACGTTCACGCTGGTCATGGAACCTCCGATAGACCCGTATCCCGGCCAGGAAAAGCCGCCTGTCAGAAACGGCCGTTTTTCGGCGATATCGGAAAAAGAATTACGCGAGCTCACGCTGCGCTGTACAACGGTTATCGAACGCTATGTCAAGCAGTATCCCGACCAGTGGTACATGTACCGGAAGTTTTGGGTCGAGGATAAATAAGTACCCCCGAATGAAGACCTGCGTCATCCTACCCGCCCATAACGAATCAGCGACCATCGCCGGGATCGTCGAGCAGATAAAAAAACAGAACCTGCATGTATTGGTCATCGACGACGGCTCCACGGACGATTCAGCGAGGCTCGCCCGGACACAGGGCGCCGTGGTCCTGCGCACACAGCGCAACTACGGAAAAGGCGCAGCCCTCACGCGGGGTTTCTCTTACGCGCTCGAACACGGCTTTGACGCAGTCATCACCATGGACGCCGACGGCCAGCATCTGCCCCAGGACATACCGGTCTTCCTGGAGTCACTGCGCGATCCCGGCCCCGGCCTTGTCATCGGCAACCGCATGGCAAACCTTGGGGCTATGCCGTACCTCAGGGTCATGACCAACAGGTTCATGTCGTGGATGCTCTCGATGATCACGGGGCAGAAGATCTGCGACTCCCAGTGCGGGTTCCGCCTGATCAGCCGCACGGTACTCGAAAAATTGAAGCTTGACTCCCGTAAGTTTGAGATCGAGTCCGAGATCATTATCGAGGCATGCCGCAAGGGTTGTACCGTCGTCTCGG
>JAQTMD010000176.1 GCA_028714595.1 Candidatus Omnitrophota bacterium | reverse complement strand
CGCGGCGCTTTGGGCGGTGACATTTCCCGGATCAACGTGGTCCCTCGCCATCCTTTTTCGACGCGCAGCGACGACGGTAAACGGCTCTGGGCGCTCGACGGAAGGCGCTCAGACGTGAATCAATATGGGCCCATTCGGGAAATGCTACCTCGGAACAATTACACGACCTCATTTGGCCCTCATCGCGCCTCTCGCAGACGATCGGCGGCTCAGATTCGGGTTCATGGCGCTGGTCGCGCATAGAGAGTCCGGAGCGAGGAAGGTGGCTTGAATGGCTATTCGCGTAGTGCGGCTGGGAAGTCCCAGAACGCCATGCGAGGGCCTGCGCTTGGGGACGGTGCGGCGTCCACCGCGCGGCGTGCCCAAGGCCGAGCATGCGTCGCGCGATTTCTACGACGTGTGGCTTCCTGACCTTGCACCTTCAGAAACCTTGCTCAAGCAGGCGCTTCAAGTATCTGATGAGCGGGCGTGGGGCGCCTTCGAGAAGCGATACCGCGCCGAGATGAACCGCCCCGAGGCCAGGCGCCTCCTCGCGCTCCTCGCCGCTCTCTCCCGCCAGACAAATTTCTCGGTGGGCTGTTACTGTGCGGATGAGGCGCGCTGCCACCGGTCGGTGCTCAAGGCGCTGTTGCTGGAACACGGGGCGGACGTTGTCTGACGATGGAGTTGTACGGAATTCCATCGCGGGGGCGAGAAGCGAACACTCGATCAATGGCGGCGAAGATAGCGTTCTTCGCAGTAGGCACCGGCTGCGGTGCAAATATCGCACGTTCCGTGCGCCGCTCCTGATGCCGGTCTCGGGGGGAAAAAGTATATGGTCAAGGCGAAGCGAAGGCTGTTTCTTGAGTTTCTCTCGGTGTTTTGTTGTTTGGCCGTGGTTTTTGTTTCTGTTGCGACGATGACGGGAACGCAGAGCAGAGCACAAGTGCTCGGTCTCATTGCCGGTTCCTTTGGGGCCGGGGCGGGGTTTGTCAGCGCAATAAGGGATTATGCAATTCATCGCCGCTCGGGTTCGCGATGATCATTAGGGATCAGGCCCGGAAGGGAGGGTCGTATGGTTGGTGCGCTTCTGGCCAAGAAGGCATTGGCCGCCGCTTTCGACGCGTTGAACCGCCGCGATCTCGTGAGCTTCATGTCGGTCTGGCGAGAAGACGGTGTGTTCGTCTACCCGGGCGACATACCCGAGAGCGGCGAATTCAAGGGCAAGGCTGCCGTGGAAGGTTGGTTCCGGCGTTTCTTGGAGCAGTTCCCGACGATTCAGTTCGACGTTCGTGATGTCTGTGTGTGCAACATCCTTGACGTTGTGGGAACGAACGTGGGCGCCGTTCACTGGGATATCCGGCTGATCAACCGAGACGGCAGGGAAGGACGCAACAGCGGGGTAACGGTGATCACCGTGGAGCGCGGCAAGGTCGTATTTGCGAAGGACTTCATCTTTGATCTCGGGGACAACTTCCGGCGCAACTGGGGCGCCGTGTGATCCATCCACTCAATAGGCAAACCAAAATGAAAGGCAATCGCGATGAATCAAGAAAGCACGGCGCGCAGTTTGGTCGACCTCGTTGCCTATCAGGAAGCATCCGTTGTAAGCAAGACGTTGATTGAGAAGAAAGCCGGTACAGTGACGCTATTTGCCTTCGCCAAGGGCCAGGGTTTGAGCGAGCACACGGCACCATTTGACGCCATGGTTTGTGTGCTGGATGGAGCGGCGGAGATTGCGATTGACGGCAATCCCGTTACGGTAAGGCAAGGCGAAATGCTTGTCATGCCGGCAAACAAATCTCATGCACTGAAAGCAATCGAACGATTCAAGATGATGCTAACCATGATAAGATCGTGAGCCATCATCGCTGGGCTGGGACACGCTTTGCCTGAACGGACGGAAATCATTAGGACCGCATTATACGTTATTGCGGCTGCTGCGGTCGTCGTTTTCCGGAGACCCAGGACAATGGCTCGCGAAACTTCCGAGCCGACTTGAGCTCAGAGTCGCTTCACAAGCTCTTGATCCTCGCGGCGGAAGCGAGATGGAAGGGAGAGACTCCGACTGATGTATAGCAGCGACAGAACTGTAGGCGCCAAGAACCTTCTCTTCGGATGGATGGGCACGGTCCTTCTGCTCGGGATCATTCCGATAAAGCTCCTGCGGTTCGAGCATCATGCATCGATGAGCCTCTTGATTGGAGTTGCCCCGAGCGTCCTGGGACCGGCCGGGCTCCTGTTTCTGCTTCTGTCGAGCACCGGCTGGATTTCGCGCTTCAGCCTTCTTCGGGTCACACTGCTAGTGGCGATACTCTCGGTGACGCTGGAGCTCATGCAGCTTCTTCCTCGCCCGGGGATCCTCGCGAATGTTCACTACACCTTTGATTACTACGATCTCGCTGCGACTGCGCTAAGCGTTGTGATAGCATATGCGATTTCCGCCGGCATTCTGAGACGGTCACGGCCGGTCAATAAGAGATAGCGAGGCGGCTCCTCAATATGACTAATCCTTTTGCGATTTGGTTGATATTTGTCCTGCTGGTGTTTCTCTTCTGTTTGATAAGGCCAAATGCGGCTCGCATTTTTCTCGGTTTCTTCTTTTTGACGATGGCGATTGGGATCAACATCGTCACGGTTCTGGTCGTGCCTCAGTCCTACGTTGAGATGGGTAAGAATTCCCCGATTCCTTTCTATCGGTGGGTGTTTCTGAACATCATTGGTCTGAATCCAGCATTGTTCGTTCTGCCGATTGCCGCCTATCAGATAGCTATAGCCCTGATGATGCTCAACAAGAATAAGTGGGTCAAGACAGGCTTGATCGGAGGGATCGTCTTTCTTGTGGCGAGTGCGCCTTTGGGAGCAGAGACCTTGCCGAATCTGGTTCTTGCGGGAGCCCTGGGCTGGTTGCTGCGGAGAGAATTCGATACCACTTTTTGGGAAAGCATTCGAGCCAAGCTGCGCTTATAATAGAAAGGGAATGAA
>JAQTMD010000175.1 GCA_028714595.1 Candidatus Omnitrophota bacterium | reverse complement strand
CCCTCCATTTCTCCTCCATACTGTGGGAAATACGCCTGGTCCCGAACGAGGAGCGGGGCGAAATGCTGGATGCCACCATAATGCCCGGGGACCCTGTGTACGTGCTCGGAAGCGTGCAGAGGAACCCGGAAGCGCCGCCGGACGCCGTTGATTCCGAGGCGCTGGTGGTCAAGCCCAACGTTGAACGCAAATTGGCGGGCCCCTTCTGGAGATTGCTTTATGGCGGCGGGCGCACGGCCGCCTGGCGCGCCGGGAACGAGAACATATTCTTCCTGACGAACAGCTCGGAGCAGACGGCGGCAGGCCTTATCCGCAAGGGCATGATAATCAGCTGGATCTCTGCCGCAATATGGATACTATGTTCGCTCTGGCTTTTGCAGGAGGAGATCCCCCGGCTGCTGTGGAACGAGAACATCACCGCCGTGGAGATCATGCGGGAGGCAACTCCCGACGAGCGCCGGTTACTGCTGCTTGAAATGGTCCTGGACAAGGACCGGTTCATCAATACCAGGGCTCTCAATGACCTGTGGAGCATGAAGCATGAGATCGAGAAGCTGCCCGGCTGCTGCCCGGAGATGGTACCGGGACTGCTCCGCGTGATGAAAAAAGGGCAAAAACACGAGAAGGATTTCGCCGCCTTCGCGTTAAGCCGTATGAATACCGGGTGGGAACTGGCTGTTCCAGGCCTGTTGGCTCTCGCCGGGGATCTTGAACCATACACCCGCCTCAAGGCGATCATGGCCCTGGGCCAGATGAAGTCTCATCCGGACGGGGCGCTCCAGGTGATAAAAGATGCGCTTTCCGACCCTGACAGGGATGTTAGGAAGGGCGCGTGCCACGCCCTCGAGGGCTTCGAGGAGGCCGCGGCATCGGCCTTTTCATGCCTTTCCGAACTGACCCGGGAGAGCGACCACGATACAAGGCGGGATGCCATTTCCGCCATGACCCGGCTCAAGGTTGAACCCGAACTTGCCCTGCCTTTCTACACCCCGCTGCTGAATGGTGAGGACACCACTTTTTCCTACTTCGCGGCGATAGGACTCCTGCACCAGGGTGAAAAAGCGGCTCCCTCGCTCGATGAGCTCGTTCGCGCGCTGGACAACCGGAGAAGCGAGCGCACGTTCGTGATCAACACTCTCGGGAAGATAGGCCCGGAGGCCGGGGCCGCCGTCGGCAAGCTGTGCACGCTGTTCGATTCGCTTGGTGACGAGGAAAGGGAAAGGGCCGTGGACGCACTCGGCGAGATCGGCTCCCCGGACGCCATACCCGTGCTGGAACAGGCAGCCGCCAACGACAGGCAGAAACGAGTGCGCGATCACAGCGCCTGGGCCTTGAAGAAGATCCGGCAAAAAGAGGAAGGACCGGAGGCCCAGGCCCCCTGCCGGGAATTTGACGCCGCGGAAGAGAAATTCAACTGCCTCAAGGACCTGTTCGACCAGGGGAATGCCGGCAAGCAGCACATGGCCATGGCGGAGATAGTGCAGGTCAGGGTCGGGCCCGAGCTCGCGGTTCCTTTCTTCGCCCCGTTGCTGGATAACGAAGACATGGCCATTTCGTATTTCGCCGCAATTGGCCTGCATCAACAGGGAACAGGGGCGG
This sequence comes from Candidatus Omnitrophota bacterium, assembly GCA_028714595.1. Classification (GTDB taxonomy): domain Bacteria; phylum Omnitrophota; class Gorgyraeia; order Gygaellales; family Profunditerraquicolaceae; genus JAQTMD01. The sequence goes on along the minus strand of JAQTMD010000175.1, from coordinate 1,370 downwards.
CCCCCGCTGTCGAAGACCTGGTCAGGGCGCTCGACCGGGACCAAAGGGAGCGTATCATTATTATCCAGGCGCTCGGGAGGATAGGCCCCGGGGCTTCAGTTGCCGTGGATAAATTGATCGACCTGCTGAAGCAGGGACGGGATGAAGAGCGGCAGAACGCCGCCAATGCCCTCGGGCTTATCGGCTCCCCGGATGCAATACCCGCGCTCGAAGAAGCGTTTTTCAGGGACGAGCAGCATGGCGTGCGAACTCATGCCCAGTGGGCGCTCGGCAAGATCCGTACAAGCATGAAATTTAACAGGCAGTAACCTGGACCTGTAATCTTCTTATCTTATCAATCTGTAATCTTTAAATCTGATAAAAAGGAATTTGACGATCTCCAGCCAAGCTGGGTCGTCAGGGCCCCGGCAGAAATCGCTGGACGCCAAGATAAACCCATGTTAGAATTATATTAACTATGCGGGTTTATATTGAAACGACAATTCCGAGTTACCTTGTAGCTCGTCCTGCCCGGAATATCGTCCAGGCAGCCCGTCAGAAATTGACGCGGGACTGGTGGAGACTGCAAAGGAGCAAGCATATCCTTTTTACTTCCCAGATCGCGCTCGATGAAGCTGCCCAAGGTGACCCCTCAACCGCCGCACGCAGGCTTGAGAAGCTTTCAGGCATGGAATTGTTGGAATTGAATGAAGAAACGGAAGCCTTGACCCTAGATTTGTTAAAAGAAGGTGCCCTGCCCGCGACCGCCGACCGCGATGCCGCGCATATCGCTGTTGCCAGTGTCAACGGAATGGACATCCTGTTGTCCTGGAACTTTCGTCATATTGTTAATGCCACCATTCAGCCTGCCTTGCGGCGGGTTGTCGGAGAGGCGGGTTTCACATTGCCGGTGATTTGCACACCGGAAGAGCTCATGGAGGAAATCTATGAACAAGGCAACCAAACTTAAATTTCGTTACCGCGCCGGTGGCGATCAGGTTCTTCAAGAGATATGGCGTATTAAGGACGCTCTGTCGGCATCATACGGGCACGATGTTTCCCGCATGTTCAGCGAAGCTCGTCAAAATCAGGTAAAAAACAAGAGCTCTAAAACCCGCTTACGAACGGGAGTTGGAAACGTCATTGATTAGGTTGAATAACTCTTAAAAGAAAGGGTTCAAGGGTTCCAGAAAGATAGGGTTCGAGAGATGAGAATAAAGACAGGCTGAAAAGGTGAACTTCTTTAACTCAGCTAACAAAGTATTCCGGGGACGGTTCGGGAATTTGCTTGATTAAATCATTAACTAAAAAACTCATAAACTCTTTCCCATAATATTCCTGAAATTACCTCCCAGAATTCTCTCCTTGTCCGAATCGGGCAGGCTGGCTCG
>JAQTMD010000174.1 GCA_028714595.1 Candidatus Omnitrophota bacterium | reverse complement strand
ACCGGATGATCTATACCTATATGGGCGCGCTCAAACCTCAGTTAGGCAACGCGAATTACTGTTCGGCAGGCCAGCTTTCTCCGCTCCTGAAAGACCCGCTGTATCGGACCATCGGCATAGGAACGCGTATTTTCCTGGGCGGCGGCATTGGATACGTGGCCTGGCAGGGGACACAGCATAATCCGCTGGCTCGCCGGAAGGAAAACAACGTGCCCTGCGAAGGCGCGGGAACGCTTGCCGTTATCGGAGACTTGAAACAGATGAAATCCGAGTGGCTGCGGGGTACGAGCATGCTCGGCTACGGCGTCTCGCTTGCCGTCGGCATCGGCGTGCCCATCCCCGTCCTTGACGAACAGGCCTGTGCACAGGCAGCGGTGCGCGATGAAGAGATCTATGCCCAGGTCATTGATTACTCGGGAGACTACCCGCAGCGGGCGGCAAAGTCCCTGGGAGGAGTCACCTATGCCCAGTTGAAATCCGGGAAGATCTCGGTCCAGGGCAGCGAGGTTCCGACCGGCGCGCTTTCGAGTTATTCCAAGGCAAAGGAGATCTCGGAGCAGCTAAAGTCTTGGATAAAAAAAGGCGAGTTCCTTTTAAGCGAAGCAGTCGCGCCAATACCCGGCGTTGAGTCCGGTTATGCGTTCAAGCCGCTGAATGAGCGGCCGATCGTATAACGAAGAACTATGTCAACCCGCACCCGGTGTGGGGTATAAGTATAAGGAGCAACCCATGAAAGAACAGGTCGAGAAAGCACTGGTAAAAGTCAAAGAGATGCTCGCAGCCGAAGGCGGCAGCATCGAACTTGTCGATGTCTCCAAGGACGGCGTGGTCAAGGTGCGCCTTACCGGCGCCTGCGGCTGCTGCCCGATGAGCCAGATGACCCTGAAGATGGGGGTCGAACGGCTGCTCAAACAGGAAGTCCCCCAGGTAAAAGAGGTGGTTTCCGTATGACCTCGAAAAGGATCGTACTGCATTTCCCGCACCGGCTTGTCGACCAGCCCATCGTCTATAAGCTGGTCAAGGATTTTGACCTGAACTTCAATATCCTCAAGGCGTATGTGACGCCCCAGGAAGAAGGCCTGATGGTCCTGGAGTTGAGCGGCTCGGACGAGAATTTCAAGAGGGGTATCTCCTACCTTGAAAGTTCGGGTGTGCGGATCCAGCCCTTGAGCGAGGACATCGTGCGCAGGGACGAGAAATGCACGCACTGCGGCGTCTGCGTGCCGATTTGCCCGGTGAACGCCTTTACCATAGACCCTGCGACGCGCAAGGTCCTCTTCCATGAGGACAAATGTATTGCGTGCGAGCTGTGCATAAAAATATGCCCGACGCACGCGATGGAGGTGCATTTCTAAATGAACGAAAAAAGAAAGGAACACCGTTTCAGGGCACTTCTGCCGATGCGTATCGTCCACGGGAACAAAGAGATAGTGGCTACCACCGAGAACATCAGCCGTCTGGGCACCTATGTCGAAGTCAACCGCGAACTGCATCCGGGTGCGACCGTGGACCTGGTCATCATGCTCCCTGCGTCCGCCAAGGATCCCTCCCTGACCGGAGAGATACGCTGCAAGGGCAATGTCTTCCGCTGTGCGCAGATACGTGAATCCGTGACCGGCAAATACTACGGGGTGGGCATCTTCTTCACGGTGTTCGCCGAGGACCGCGACCGCGACAAACTTTCCCGTTACATCGACTACCTGACCGAGCGGGAAGAAGAGGACATCCGGGAAGGGGTCAGACGCAGGCGGGAAAAGGAAGCGGCGGAAAAGGCAAGCCGTTCCGGGGGCCCGTCGGATAAAAAACAGGAAGAGTTCCAGAAGGAAAGCCTCAGGCTTTTACACCATATCGCCTCTCAACTCCAGGAGATCCAGCTCCAACTTGCGGCTGAACGCAAGAAGAAGTGATCCGCGTGGTCTCCCCGTCCGAAGTCATCCGCGCCATCCTATGCAGGACAAACTATTAGAATCCCTCAGGCATGCCCAGGGTTACCTGCCGCCGGAACAGCTGTGCCAGCGGCTGGGCGTCAGCCGCCAGGCCCTCTGGCAGGAGATCGCCGGCCTTCGCCGGCTCGGCTACGGCATCGTAGCCGTGCCGCACTTGGGCCTGCGGATGGAATCAGCGCCTGACCGGCTCTACCCCTTTGAAGTGGCAAGCGGGCTGCATACCAGGCTTATCGGCAAACAGATACACTACCTGAAGACCGTTGCGTCGACCATGGATGTCGCCATGGAGCTGGCCGGAAAAGCAGCTGCGGAAGGCACCGTCGTGGTCGCCGAGACACAGACCAGGGGCAGGGGAAGGTTGGGCAGACAGTGGCTGTCTCCCCGGTACAGAGGTTTGTACTTTTCCGTAATACTCCGGCCCGATATCCCGCCCACGCACACGGCGGTCCTGACACTGCTTGCCGGTGTGGCGGTCGCTGAAGCAGTGGCGCGATGCTCGGGCGTGGATGTCTCGATCAAGTGGCCGAACGATATCCTGATCGCAGGCAGGAAAGCGGGGGGCATCCTTACCGAACTGCGACAGGAGCTCGATGCCGTGCAGGTAGCCGTCATCGGCGTGGGATTGAACGTGAATACGGCCGTGCATGAGTTGCCCGCCCATGCGACTTCCATCGCGCATGCCCTGGGAGGGCCGCCCCGCCGGGTCGACCGCGTGGCGCTGCTTCAGGAAATACTGCGCGCCGTAGAGGAGAACTACGTGCTGCTGCAAAAGAAAGGCGCCGGATGCGTGCTGGAAAAGTGGCGGGGCATGGCAGCAACGCTCGGCGCGCGCGTCAAGGTAGCAGCCGGCAGGGAGCACGTAGAGGCAGTGGCGGTGGATATCGATGCAGACGGCGGTCTCCTGGTCCGCTGCGATTCGGGCGAGATCCGCAAATTCATGGCCGGCGATGTCCTGCACCTGTAGATAAATTTTGTTGTCATCCGTAAATTCCGCAGTACAATAGAATGGAAAGCTGGACGAGGGTCGGCCTGTCTGAGGGCGCGAATCAGGACAGTGAGG
>JAQTMD010000173.1 GCA_028714595.1 Candidatus Omnitrophota bacterium | reverse complement strand
TTTGAGGAGGCCCTGAAGGTTGTCTGCGCCGAATTTGACCGCATCCCAGCACAGCTCCTCGGTGACCTCTTTGCACTTTGACTCGAGCATGACCACGCCCTTGGCGTTGGCGACGACCACGACATCTATATCCGACTTCTCAAGTTCGGCGTACGTGGGGTTGAGGATAAACCCGTTTGCGTCGCGCCCCACGCGGCAGCACGCCACCGGCCCCCCGAACGGTATATCGGAGATGCACAGCGCCGCCGAGGCGCCGTTGACCGCCAGTATATCGGGATCATTTTCTCCGTCCGATGACAGGACGACCGCGATGACCTGGACGTCGTTCAGGAACCCTTTGGGGAACAGCGGCCTGATCGGCCGGTCCACCAGGCGCGCGGTGAGGATCTCGCTCTCGGAAGGGCGGCCTTCGCGCTTGAAAAACCCGCCCGGGATCTTTCCGGCGGCATAGGTCTTTTCCTGGTACTCGACGGTCAGGGGGAAAAACCCCAGACCCGGCCTGATGTCCTTGGACATACAGGCGGTGACCAGGATCACCGTGCCGCCGTACGAGACGACGACGGCGCCGTTGGCCTGTTTTGCGACTTTACCTGTCTGAAATACGAGATCCTGCCTGCCAAATCGTACCACCTGCTCTTTTTCTTCCATATGCGTTATTCTCTTGTTTTGATGTTGGTTAGAAAGACGGCGAGAATACTATGGGTCGCAAGGCTATTTGCGCAACTTTAGTTTTCCCAGGAGTTCCTGGTATTTGGCGATGTCTTTCTTCTTAAGGTAATTAAGAAGCCGGCGGCGCTTGCCAACAAGGATCAGGAGACCGCGGCGGGAATTAAAATCTTTTTTGTGTGCCTTGAAATGCTCGGTCAAAAGATTAATCCTCTCAGTCAAAAGCGCTATCTGCACTCCTGCTGAACCGGTGTCTTGACTGTGTACCTTGAAGCTCTCGATCAGCTGTTGTTTACGTTCTGTCAATAGACTCAAAAGCCTTCACCTCCTTTCAGGGTTGCTGTTATTAGGGTATTATAGGTTAATTTAGAAGGCAAGTCAAATAATTTCCTACTTGAACGCAAGCTTGCCGATGGACATCGTGACCTTGACCAGATCGGTGTCTTTGGATTTCGGCGTCAGCTCGTATTTCTCGATGAACAGAAGCCGGGGCGCAGTCTCTATGGAATACATGAACTCCATGAGTTTTTCCATGGTGCCTTCGCACGAAACGTTCACCACGTACTTCTTTACCGGGTCGGTCTCCTTCACGCCGCTGGGCTTGATATCCAGGATACTGATAACGGCCTTGGTGGCGACGGTCTCCACTTCTTTCAGGATGACGGCAAACTCCTCGTTATCGCTCTCGACGTTTGTCAGGTACGAACTGTAGTCGGCCCGCTGCTTCTGGATGCGGTCTCCGTAGCGCAGCAGCGTCAAATCCCCGATCGTCCGGGTCTTCAGTTCCGCAGTCTCCTTGGAGAGGACGTCGAGCCTGCGCACGAACGGCCGGAGGATCGCCGCATCAAGGACCAGGCCTGCGATCACGATAGCCGCACAATACAGGAAAAACTTCTCCTTCGGGGAAAGGTGTTTATATACTTCCAGGACATTGGTGATCGCTTTCGGCAGTTGCTTCATTCCAACACCTTGGTGACGGCGCAGTTGATCTCAAAGTCAGCCACCTCGCGTTTACCCTCCTGGCGCTTGGTAGCGTATTTCGTCTTGACTTCCTTGAACAACTTTGATTTGCCCAGGGTATCGCCGAACGCGAAAGCCTGGGTCATGGAATCTGCGGTACCGCGCATGACCAGCCTGCCTTCTCCCTCGTACTTTATGTAATTCAGTTCCACGGTCAACGGGGTAAGCGCATGCAGCTCCGCAAGCACGGCGACCGAGGTGCCGCGGCTGTTCACATATGAACGCACCAGCCGGTTCTTGCGCAGTATCTCTTCCAGGACGCGCGCATCGCTGCGCTCCTTCGTATACTTCCCGCGCAGCCGGGAAAGGTATTCCTGCTTGAAATACACCGTGCTGACCATCGTCAGGAACAGGAAGAACATGAGCGTAAAGACCGCGACCGACGTCCTCATCAGCTGCCTGCCGCGCACTGCCAGGGCAAACCGCAGCTTTATGTCTTCCGGGATGAGGTTGGTCTTGCAGTCTGCCAGCGCGACCAGCCCGGCGATGGCAGCGAAGTAAGAAACAGCGGGGCTTGCGCCTGCGGCCTCTTGCGCGCGCGCGGTTTTGGGCACGACACCCAGGTACTGCGCAACGCGCACCGGTATCTGCGTTGACTCGTGGAGCACGGTATCCAGGCCCTCCAACCCCTGGATCGCGCCGACCAGCAACAACAGCGTCGGGCTCTTGTCGACGCTCTCGGCGGCGTATGCCTCAAGGGACTTCTTGATCTCTTCGGCGAACCGCTCGGATGCCTTCTCCCCCTCGGCCAGGAGCACGGTCGACCCCACGGGGATCGACCGGACAAACAGCACCTTGCCTTTGAAGATGACGGAAAAATCGGCGCAGGAATCGTCGATATGGATGATACCGGTGGGCGCGGCTGTCTCGGGTTTGAGGTACCTGCCGGCAAAGGCCGCGACCCCTTCCTGCGCAAGCAGCGCGCGGCTGGCAACAATGCCGGCCTTGTCAAGGATGGCGAACTGCCGCTTGACGGCATTGGAGGCCACGATCAACAAGAGCACCTTGGTATAGCTCTGCTTGAGCGTGCCCTGCACGATATAATCGATGATGACTTCTTCCCGGGCATGCGGCGTATGCCTGCCGGCCTGGAGGTTGACGATCTCGCGTATCTCCTTGGGATCCACCGAGGGGACTTCGATGGTCTTGGTGATGACCATCTGCGAGGGGACAAAAAGGCCGAAACCGCAGTGTTTGATTTTCAGGTCGCGCAACAAAATGACCAGGGTCTTGGCAATGTCGTCGTCAGTCAGTCCGGTCAGCGGCCGGCTGGCAAGAAACGCGATCTGGCGTTTGCTGCCCGCGCCCGTCATGAGACAGAGCTTGAGGCTGGCAGTGCCTATGTC
>JAQTMD010000172.1 GCA_028714595.1 Candidatus Omnitrophota bacterium | reverse complement strand
CCGGGTTTTCTACGGCAATCCTTCCGGCAAGGATCGGAGGCCTCGCTTGCGTTTTGACTCCTGTTCGGTTGGGTATATTTAACCCCAGCCCTGTTGGATTCAGAGTTCCCGCGCCTTCTGATTTTTTCGTATGCAAACACGGGTCGCACGAACGGGTCAGTCAGCGTCTATGCCCGGCCACTCGTACGATTTCGTCGTACAACTCAAAAGCCCTGCCCGAAGGCAAGGCGGTTGAGGAAACGGCAAATCACGATATTTTATGCCCGACGCGCGAAGCGTCGCAGAAGGTGCGTGAAGTTTTTGGGACTTCTTGGACATAAATATATCACTGACGCCGTTTCAAGGCAAGGGGTAGTGTAGACGATTTCCTCGGATTCCAAAAGGTGGCGGGGAGTGGATAAGTCGAGCAGATGGCTCACTGATTCGTGTGACACTTTACGATCCACAAGTGTCACAACCATTTCTTCTAATATCTTCTAGCGTCATGTCGCTATTGACGACATGACGCTATCGTGCTATCATGTGTCTGTAGGTTGGAACGCGGCACAGCATCAGTGGACGGATCGGGTACGCCTGATCCCATCCCCGAAGCTCAAATAACTTCATTCATCGAGGGGGCGAAGCATGCGCCCCGCCCCCTCTCCACTCCAACATGGAAAATGACATAGTCGGAAAGGTACTTGTCGATAGCTGGGGGTACAGCATGGTCATCGTCGACTTCTACCGCGTCGTCAAGGCAACGGATAAGACGGTCGTCGTGATTCCGATGACGAGCAGAGAGACAGCTGAACCGGGTACGAACGGATTCGCCGGAACGTCGATGCCAGAGGAGGATATGCCGAACGGTGCGCAGACGCGCCTTCGCATCATCAACAAGGTCAACGGTCGCTTCTATCGCGGAACCGTCACGAATGGAACGGGGACGAAGATGTGCGCTCCGCATACCCTTTTTGAATGGGACGGGCGACCGATGGGGTATGACCATTGCGACTGATATGAAGAAAAAGCTCTCAAAAGAAGAGATCGAGAAGCAACGCGCTGAACGAAAAGCGCGGCGCGACCTCATCTTGAAAAAGATGCACGCGCTCATGGAGCAACTCGGCAAGGAAGGCAAGGAGCCGCCGCTCGGCTACGTCTCGCCCGTCGGGTATCAGTATTCGATGCGAAATTGCGCCATGCTGTTCGTTCAGGAGGTACCGACGGGCGTCGTCGCCGGATTCCAGCAGTGGAAGAAGGTCGGGCGCTCGGTCAAAAAGGGCGAGCATGGCGCTTTGATCCTCTTTCCGATCACGAAGAAGGCGAAGGAGGACGAGAATCGCCCGACAGACACGAGCATCAGCGCCAAAGACCTCGAGGTGCATTTCAGCACCACGACTGTGTTCCATTTCAATCAAACGGAGTCGACCGTCGCCTAGATATGAACCGATACGTCGTCCGGTACGTCTATGGCACCTATTCCGGCACGGAGTACGTCTGGGCTGATAGTGAATCCGAAGCCATCGCAAAGGCGAAAAGACGCCTTCGATCTCACATGACGCTTCCTATGGCTTGCGAGCATTGGGAGGCCGAAGAAGCATAAATCTATGAAAATGACCGAAAAGATCGTATTTCTTCAAGAGAATCACTGGAGGGAGTGGTGTTCAATGCACAGCGCCGTACGAGACGAGTTATCCAGTAAGCAATCAATGTTCTGCGTCTGTGGTCGTCTCGCTACAGGGTTGCATGAAAGCGCGTGCCGAAAATTCGCCCTTCGAATCGTTTCTATAACGGTCAAGCGCCTCGCTCACCTGCTCCCATAAACCTATGTCGTGGCTTGATTATTCCATCTACTCGAAAAATACGATGGCGACATCGCGCAAGCGACGCGCGAGGAGATGACATCAGCCGCTCGCGGCAATCCGAACTCGCCGCATGATGCGTTTCGCATCGCTCAATCAAAATGGGTAGAGGAGCAGGACGAGATTGAGCGCAAAGAGACTGCTGAAATCGAGAAGACGCGAGGGATCAGGAAGAAGGTCAGTCGCTGGACTCGTTGGATTGCTCCAAAAAACGGAAACGATGGTCGCCGCGAGTCTGCAATCAAATATGTCTGGTCGAAATGGCATGCCGAGATAGACGGAAAGACGGCATGCGGTGCCATTGTACGCAATCACGACCAGTTTTCGAGCGATCCGCTCATCTCTCATGCTTGCAAGAAGTGCCTGCGCCATATCGAGCCACGTTTGAGGATTCGTAAATGACTATGAAGAACCCAAGAGCCGACATTGAACTCAAACTCCAGCAGGACATTGACTGCAATTTTAGGCAGGAACACCTCGCGGCGGAGATGCTCTACGCACTCCAAGGGTTCAACCACAAAGTCATCACCAAGCGCCTCACTGACCACGTTGCGGCCAAGATTCCGGGCGTGAGCTTCTACCTGCGTTCACCGTACGGGCATCTTGAAGTCCATGCGCATAAATGGGAGGGCGTGAAGCACGACGAGCGCGTCGAGATCAGCGTGAGCCCGAAGGAATACTCTGCGCAAGGCGTGCGCGATGCCCTCGTCTCGTACATCCAAGGCCGGAAAGAGGAGCAGGAGCGGTATCGGAAGGCTTTGCTCCAGCTCGACATGGTGGTCGGTATCTACCTCGAAGCGTGGAAGAAGTTATCCACACTCCACCAGCTCGATCTGCCGTACAACATGACCCAGTTCCTACCCCTTATCAGCGATTCGTGCAGACACCACTGACTTGAGGTAAGAAATAGCCCTTGACTTTATAGCGACATGATGCTATGATATAAGGGTAGGTCAACACACCAATATGAAATACAAACAGTACGATTTCGGGGTTCAGCCCACGCCTCTGTGCGAGAAGGGCATCACCAAAAACTGGTTCGTTTTCCTCCTTCTCATCGCGTGCGTGGGAGCGCTCGCACAGCAGATCATCGTAAAATGGCCGCAGGCGGCGGAAGCGGCTGATCCGGTCGTGCTCGACATCAATATCCCCTCTACGCTGTATTGCGCCGGATACGGTACGCCGTGCGTCGAAGACCCGAAAGACCTCGTCTGGGAAG
>JAQTMD010000171.1 GCA_028714595.1 Candidatus Omnitrophota bacterium | reverse complement strand
ATCCGGGCCGGGCTCCAGGATCCTTATATGCCATTTATAGCCGTAATCAGGGTTGTCTTTGTTGCCTGCCGCCGACAAAAGATGTGACGCGGCGGGGATAGCGATATAATCGACCTGTTTACGCACTTTGGCCATATCGCCGGTCACGACCTTACCGTTCTCGTCGATGGTGTAGGGCACCTCAAAGAGATTGCCGTTGCCGTCGGATATGATACAATGATCCGGGTAGACATCCCAGATATCGCCCTTTGTATTCGGGAATGCCGCGGTAAATGCATTGCAAAGCACCCGGCGTATCTCATCGAAGCTCATGGCAGCCGTTATCTGGTCACTATCGCCGGGGCCGGCAGCCAGTAAACGTGTGAGGTTATTTCCCTTTTTCATCGCCTTTTTACCTCCTCAACCCTTAAGTTTTGCCAGTGCATCCATCAGATCAGCCTTTTTCATGTTTCTTGTATCGAATTGAGGGTTAATGGCCAGGATTGCCTCTGTTAATTGAGCGACAGTCATGTCTTCATTTGATGTTGCACCCGCCTTCATATCCTTTGGGATATCGTATTTTCTGCCGTCTGCCGTCACAATGTGGAATGCGTCGCCGTCGTCGCGCTGAGAGATGATATCCGTGACCTCGAGCGGCCGCTCGGTGGGAAAAGATTTATTCTTTTTCTGCCCGTCCTTAACGACCTCTTTTTTTACCGATGTCCTGAATATCAAACCTGCCAAATGTTTCTGTTCAATTTTTGCCATGACCTGTTTCCTCCTTGGTTTTTTCGTTCAAAGTTCTACGTTCTATGTTCAACGTTGGGCTTGATCTCATTACCAGCTCTCGTGATATGGTATGTGGTCGCATCCACAGTTGATCGTCTCCGCTATCGGCGCCGCAGGATCCCTGGGAAACATCATCGGGATGCCGCCTATCATAAATGGCTCATTAACCGGCACATGTTGGCCGTTCGCGGCGACGTGTGTGGGTCGCGCCTGCTTCGGGTGACCTGCGTGGATCCATTGTTTTTCAATACCAGGGACGTTTTCGGCGACCTGTTCCATTCTGAGCTGCGTCGCCTCGGAAAAAACCCTCCCCATCTCTGTCTGCGCGATAGTCTCCGCCCTGGCGGCGATATTCGCGAACCTGCCTTTATCTATCGTCTCACCGATCGCCCTCGCTACCTCCTGCGGGGTCTTGTTGCCGACGATACCGAGCGTCAGCTCACCCTTGATCTTGTACCAGGCGTCCTGGTATAGATTTTCCAGGTACCCGTTTGAGTATTCCTTGAGCGTATCGAGGACGGTGGCGGAGAGATGAAACCCGGTGTATATGCCGTTGACGGCGAGCGGCGCATCAACAACGGTCTTGCCGGCGGCCCATGCCGTATCGAGGAGGCCGGAAAACCTGGTCTTTGATTCTGCCGCGTAGTTTGCGATCTGATATTCGATCTGATCGAGGTATTGTCTCAGGTGGTATGCATCCCATGTGCCGAGTGCGGCCTTGCCGAGTGCCGCCTGCACCTGGCCGTGGAGATCCTCGAGGATCCTGAGCATCGACTCCGAGCCTGAAATGATGGCCCGGTCTTTCTCTTTCAGGGCATTTTTTATTACCTGGGTCACTTTTGCCATCTAAGAGACCCCCCGGATACCCTGTGAGAGCGTGCTTGACATAGTTATAACACCTGTCAAGCGCTCTCTGCGGGGTTTTGGCCGCATTGAGGGAGGATCGTTTAAAAAACCCCCTGTTTTGGATATCTGGATATTTTCAACCGGCATTGTTATCACCCACAACCTCCAGCGGCGGCTTCTTGCCTTTCTCACGTTTTAGGTAATCCTCGTACCCTTTTGTTGATCCCTGCTCTTCCAGTGTCTTTTTGATCTCATCGAAATTCATCTCCACGCCGGTAAAGCTCACAATGGATGCGAAGAGCTTCCGCGCGGTGTCCTTATCAACCCAGTCCTGTATCTCCGCGGTGACGACCGCCGTGGCCATCTGCTGCGCTGCCGTGGACATCTTGGATATATCCTTCGTGCCCATTTCCGGGAGGGTCGTCGAGAATACGGCCTCTTCATCGCTCACCCGCAGGTACCGGGCATTCCGTGCCTGTCGCACCTGGTAGCCCAGCATATCCTCCATGATATATTTCACGGTAAGCTGCTTCAGGCTCATTATCTTAAGCGTCGGCGTGTCCATCTCTGATGCAGTTGCGCGGTTCACGTCCCCGCCGCCGCCATACCAATGCTCGGGGAAGCCCCACCTCCCGAGTATGTGATTGCGGAAAAGCCGCGCCCCCTCCAGGGCGTCATTTGTCTTGAGGTCCGGCGTGACGGCCTGAAGTGTGACCTTTTCGTTGTGGCCGAAGGCAGAACCGGATTTTTTACTGAAGTTCTTGAGCTGTTCGTTGATGTCTTCTGCCTTCCCTCCGGTAACCAGCAGGTCCCATACGAACGAGTTGAACTGCCCCCATTTATCGCCGTAATCAAACAGAAACTGTTCATAGACATCGAGCCAGTCAGCAATGGAAAGTAGCGACGATCTCCCGCGCGGCGAGTTCGTCACATTGTTTATGGACCAGAAAAAACAATCGCCGTCAGTAAGCTGCTCCCTGATCTGCTGTGCCGTCGGAGAAAGGACCTGATCCGCCCCTTCCGGAAGGATCGTCCTGTATTTTTTGGGGTCGCTGTAGTAGGCCATACCGCCGATATTGCCGGTCCATGATTTTGTCAGGACGCCGATGACCATCCTCACGTTCTCCGGGTCGGTGATCACCTGGTCGATATATGCCGGGTCGACATATCCGCAGCGCACCCGTCCGGTCTGTCCCGCGGTAAATGCCGGGAAGCACAGTTCGCCGAAGATCTGCAGCTCGTTCACGTGCTTCGGGAAATAAAGCTGCATACGGTTCACGGGGTCGTTCCAGAATCCGTTGAGCACCTTCTGGACGTCTTCGTTTTTAGACTCGAAAGGAATCCCTTCCGAAAGAATAAATGCGGTTGTGACATCTACGAGCCAGCCTGCAAGCGGGTTTGTCTCCACCAGCCAGTAGGCAATCTCCGTCATCCGGTCCTGTGTGACCGGCAGCAGATCCCGCTCGGCATTTCCG
>JAQTMD010000170.1:2220-3173 GCA_028714595.1 Candidatus Omnitrophota bacterium | reverse complement strand
CCGTTGGTGGGGAAAGTTCTCCTATAGTTTCGTGCGTCCGCATTGGGCAGAGCAGATATCGGAGTACCTGAAAGGAAAACCGGAAAGTAAGGCAGCCAAGGCCGAGCCGTCCGAAGTAGTGACCGAACTTGTGAACTCAGGCCTGATGACGCACAAGGACATAGTGGCGTTGCATAACATACTCATTAACCCGCAAGACGAATGGAAAACCGCCCGGACCGGTGTGCCGTGGGTTGTAAAAATAACCGACATACTCGAAGCCAGGAAGGGAAAAAGTCCCGACACCGTCGGATTTCACACGGGCATCCCTGAGTTTGAGCACGACACGCCCGGTTACGCCCTTTCCAGTCAGATTGTCTGGGATCCAGCTGCGCAATCTGTCCGGTATCTTTTCGACAAGGCGGAGAAAACGGGCCTCATGACTTCATCCGGGCATCTCAACGACATCTACCATCATCTTCACTCGCCGTGGGCCGAAAAAGTCAAAGCGTACATGACTGTCACGGTGTAAATAGTCGGAAACGCGCGAGTAGCAAGCTGAAAGATTTTTTTTTAATTCCTGATTATTTTCCGGTTCTATCCGCGCGATATTTTTCCTCCACGTACCTTGGCATGCGGCCGGCATACTTTCTGAGCAGGCGGGCCGGAAGGCGCTGGATGCTTCTTATCGTCTTTCGGCAGTTACGGCAACCGCAAGAACAAAACATTTCCCAGCGCGCGTCGTCGTTGGTCGTTGAATAGTCTATGGTTATTTCGTCGCCTTTCCGGATGGCGCGCAGGGCTACGATGTAGCTTCCGTGGATGCAGCACGAGGGGCTGCAGCTGTGGTTGAGGTTCCAGCCGAACGAGCCGCGTTTTGGATATAGCCACCTGTCCTTTCCAACCTGAATGCACCGCCTGCAAACCGCGCAGTGGCAGCCCGGCCGGTGCCGGATGGTTACGGTTTTTTCCGG
>JAQTMD010000170.1:0-2210 GCA_028714595.1 Candidatus Omnitrophota bacterium | reverse complement strand
TTGCAAAGACGCCGCTTCCGTGGATTTTTGACTTGCGGATTTCAAGCCGGTGCATATTTTTTCGCTTTGTCTTTGTTTATCTGAATGCCAGTGTCTACTTTACCGAAATCACGTGCCTAGCGGTCACTTCGAGGTTTCCAGAAAACGAGTTCGTCTTCGCCGCGAATACCCCGCGCACCTTCTTGTCAATCAGGTATTCGCGCTTGAGCCTGACAACTGTGTCGATGTCAACAGTCGTTTCGTGGACGTCGAGAAGCTCCTTTGCCTGCGAGTCGAAGAAAGTCGCTCGGACGTTCTTAGTTCCGTCATTCAGCGTGACCGCGACCACAAGAAGGTCCCTTGCGGTTGAGGAGGGGCCACCACACTTCTCGCAGGACGACGCTCCGCCCTTTATCGTGGTCTTGCAGGTCTTGCACTTCTTGACGACAATGGCGCTGTCGATTGACGTGATGGTTCCCCACGAGATGAACTCGTCGCCCTCGTTAGCCTCCGAGAGGGGCTTTTCCTTGTACATCTTCGAAAGAACGGCATCCTTCTCGCCAAGCGGGTGCTTTGCAGGGTTGAGGAAGGCCCTGCCTTTCCAGCCGACGTTGATTTCAAGCGAATCGCCGGAGAAGGACTTCTTGGCGTAACCGCCCTCGATTTTCAAGGCGTCGCCTACCTTGGCGCGCTGCACGACATCGGCATTCTTGTCCCAAAGCACCACCCGGACTGTCCCGGTGCCGTCCGAAACCAGAAGCTTTCCAACGCGTCCCTTCCTGCCGTCTTTGTAAACGAACTCCTTTTCGTCCTCGACGCGCAGGACGCGCGCGAAAAGGTCGAATTCAGGGTCGGTCTCGGAAAGCTCGGAGACCTTGCGGACGGGAACAGGGTTTGCGGGAATAGCCGCAGCAGGGCCGATGAGGTTCACGGGCAAAGCATCGGGCTTCTTTACGATGACCTTTGTCAGCATCGAGGAATGAAGCTCAAGCGGCTCGGTGCTGCGCACCTGCGCGTTCTTCAGAAGGAGGTAGTCATTGCGCTCAATCTTTCCGTACTCGACCAAATCGACGTCGCGGTTCCAAAGAACCAGTGACGCGTCGGTCTTTCCGTCCGTTATCGTGATGTTGCACACGCGGCCCTTCCGGGCGTTCTTTTCGAAGCTTTTCGGCGAGAAGACCGCCTTTACACGCACGAAGACGTCCGACTGCTCCTCGGCGTCGGCAAGCGGCACGACCTCGGACGCGTCATCGTCGTCGTTCTCCCCCGGGTTCTCAAGACCAGCGTCCTGCGCCAAAAGCTGGGCCGCCCCCCTTGCCGTAAGGAGGCCGGAGAACTCCTCCTGCTTCTTCTTGACAAGCTCGCGGACTGCATCGTCGGCAATCCCCCTGGCCTTGGCTATGTTCAAGACCAGCCCTTCAAGTACAGCATCGTGTGCCATCAAAACTAGCTCCCGAAAATAATGGACAATGCCTATTAAGGGGCTTTGCATTAATGTTTTTTGCAATCAAATCCAGCGGGGTAGTTAAGAATGCTTTCCATCCTTCCTCAAGGCAAGATAGAGAGATACTACGCAGAGAAGCTAGAGTCGCAGGGCGCGATGCTGTTCTCGCTCATCGACCCGGACAAGACCTACATGGAGCACGGCGTCTCCCTTGCCAAGGAGTCCTACGAGAACGGGGCCGACGCAATCCTGATAGGCGGGAGCATCGGCGCGCAGGGCTCGCAGCTCGACGAGACCACCCGGATGATTAAGGAAGAGGTAAGCATCCCGGTCGTGCTTTTTCCCGGGAACATCTCCGGTTTGACTTCGTACGCCGACGCAGTCTACTTCATGCACATGCTCAACTCGCGCGACGTCTATTGGATGTCAACCGCCTTGATACAGGCCGCGCCTGTTGTGCAGAAGATGAAGATTGAGGCCATCCCGACCACTTACGTCATCATCGAGCCGGGTCGTGCAGTCGGCTGGATAGGGAATGCCAATCTGGTCCCGCGCGACAGGCCCGACCTTGCGGCTGCCTGCGCCCTTGCGGCGAAATACTCGGGGTCGCACGTCATAATCACGGACTCGGGAAGCGGTGCCGAGGTCGAGAACCCGCCTTTCGAGCTGATAAAGGGCGTCTCCACTGCGTGCAACCGCGAGCTGTTCTACTTCTACGCCGGTGGCGTGCGCAACGCCCAGGCGGCGGGACAAGGTATTGCAGCGGGCGCGGACGGCATACAGGTCG
>JAQTMD010000169.1 GCA_028714595.1 Candidatus Omnitrophota bacterium | reverse complement strand
GGAGTTGAAGACCGGTTCGGTAACCGGCTGGTCGTTGACGAAAATCGTGCCGTTTTTGATCTCGACCGTCTCGTTGCCGACCGCCGCCAGGCGCTTGATGAAGTCTTTTTTGGGGTCTTCGGTCGAGATAAAGACGACGATGTCTCCCCGACTGGGTTCGCGGACCTTGGGCAGACGAATACCGGTGAACGGGATTTTAGCGCCGTACAGGAATTTGTTCACCAGTATCGCATCGCCTTCCAAAAGGGTCATGCGCATGGAGCCGGTCGGTATCTTGAAGGCCTGGATGATAAACGTCCGGATGAAAAGGGCCAAAATCAGGGCGATGACGATCGACTCGGTCCATTCCCGGACTGCCGACTTTTTCTTCGTCTTGTCAGATCCTTGTGTCGTCGTGTTCATGGGTCCTTTCTTTTAGTTGGGGTCTGATCATTGAATTTTCAATACCTCCAAGAACGCCTCCTGCGGGATCTCGACCTTTCCGAAGGTCTTCAGGCGCTTCTTGCCTTTTTTCTGGAGGTCCCAGAGCTTGCGTTTCCTGGTGATGTCGCCGCCGTAGCATTTGGCGGTGACGTGTTTTCCGACGGGCCTGACGCGGTCCGAGGCGATAATCTGCGAGCCGACGGCCGCCTGGATGACGACTTCGAACAACTGGCGCGGGATAAGCTCTTTGAGCTTTGAGACCAGCGCCCGGGCCTTATACTCGGTCTTCTCTTTCGGCAGCAGCGACGAGAACGCGTCGCAGACTTGGCCGTTGAACATGACGTCGAGCTTGACCAGCCTCGTCGGATAATAATCCTTGAATTCGTAGTCTATGGAACCGTACCCGCGCGTCAGGGATTTGACGCGGTCGTAAAAGTCAACGATAATCTCGGAGAGCGGGATCTCGAACTGGAGCTTGACCCTGTCCTGCCCCAGGTGCTCGCGCGAGACAAAGCTGCCCCGGCGCGCCTTCACCAGTTCGCAGACCGGTTCAATGGTATCGACGGGGATGATGACGAGCAGGTTGACGTAGGGCTCAAAGGATTCCAGGATCGAGCCCTGGTCGGGGAGTTTCGCCGGGGTATCTACGTCGATCGTCCGATCGTCGACCGTGCGCACGCGGTAAGAGACGTTGGGTACGGTCAGGATCAGGTTCAGGTCGTATTCGCGTTCAAGCCGCTCCTGCACGATCTCCATGTGCAAAAGGCCCAGGAACCCGCAGCGAAAGCCCGTGCCGAACGACTGAGAGTTCTCCGGTTCGAACACGAACGACGCATCGGAGAGCTTCAGTTTGTCCATGGCGTCGCGAAGGTCAGAGAAATCCGCGGCGTTTACCGGGTAGATGCCGCAGAAGACGAGCGGTTTTACCGTCCGGAATCCGGGCAACGGTTTGTCGCACGGGTTTTTGATGTCGGTCAAGGTGTCGCCGATGATGATCTCGCGGGGTTCGCGGATATTCGCGGTGAGATACCCGACCTCTCCACAGGAGAGCGATTCCGCCGCCGAATACTTCAAGTCTTTGAAAATGCCGAGCTCCTCGACTTTATAGACTGCGCCGGAGTGCAGCAGCTTTATCTGCGCGTGAGCCGTCAAGGTCCCGTCGACGACCCTGACAAAGACCACCACGCCCTTGTATACGTCGTAGCGGCAGTCAAAGACCAAAGCCTTCAGGGGGTGCGTTTCGACGCCTTCAGGCGCGGGTATGACCCGGATGATCCGTTCAAGGATTTCCTGTATACCCGTGCCTTCTTTCGCTGAAGCAAGTATAATCTCGTCCTCCTTGAATCCGAGAACGGAAACGATCTCCTGTTTTGTCTTGGGTAAGTCGATCGAGGGCAGGTCGATCTTGTTGATCACCGGGATGATCGCGAGGTCCTCCTCGAGCGCAAGATAGTAGTTGGCGACGGTCTGCGCCTCGATGCCCTGGGCCGCATCCACGACCAGGACCGCGCCTTCGCAGGCAGCGAGGGATTTTGAAACCTCGTAGGTAAAATCGACGTGGCCGGGGGTATCGATAAGATTGAGGACGTAGGTACGGCTGTCCTGTGCAGTATACTGAATGCGTACCGTCGAGGCTTTGATGGTGATGCCCCGTTCCCGCTCCAGGTCCATGTCGTCGAGGACCTGGTTTTTGAGATGGCGGCGGTCGATGGCGCCGGTCATCTCCAAAATGCGGTCGGCAAGCGTGGATTTGCCGTGGTCGATGTGCGCGATGATGCTGAAATTTCGGAGCAGCGTCCGGTCCATTATTGCCTTGTATACTCGAACATGCGGGCCACGACCTGTTCGATGGTCATGGCAGTGGTATCGATCACCAGTGCGTCGTCGGCGACTTTGAGCGGTGCGACCTTCCGGGTGGAATCTATGGTATCGCGGTTTGCCAGGTCCGCTGCAACGGCATCCTTGGAGACGCCGATGACGCCGAGATTGATGAGGTCCTGGTGTCTGCGACGGACGCGCTCATCAAAGGCGGCATCGATGAAAAACTTTTTATCGGCCCGGGGAAATACGACCGTTCCGATGTCCCTGCCGTCCAGGACGCACGATTGCGTATTCCCGAGCGAACGCTGGATGGCGACCATGACCTCGCGTACCCGGCTGATTTTCGCGATTATGGATACGGACTGCGTGATGCGGGGCTCGCGGATGGCGCGGGAGACGTCCCTGCCGTCCAAAAGGACCGTTGCCGGCCCGTCGACGGTGGGCACCAGCTCGATGCGCGTCGAACGCGCGACTTCGATGACGCGTTCGGTATCGGACGGTTCGATCGCGTTCTCAATGACTTTGAGCGTCAGGGCGCGGTACATGGCGCCGGTATCGATATACAGGAAACCGAGCCGCTTGGCCAACAGTTTTGCGACCGTGCTCTTCCCTGCCCCTGCTGGCCCGTCAACGGCAATGATCACGCGATGCGCTCCCTTCGTTTCCGGGCGCGCTCGAAGAACGTGATCAGCGCGCGCCGGTCATTTCGGGCAACGGCCCGCTGCACGATCGCGATGTTCTTCTGAAATTCCCTGGTGCGCCGAACGGCATTTGACCGGTTCTCCAGTATGATATCCGTCCAGAGACGGGCGTCGGAGCCGGCGATCCTGGTCATCTCGCGCAGGCTCTGCGGGGCGATCGCCAGGGCCTGCGGGCTTATGCTGTTGATGAGGCTGAAACTGACGATATGGGGAAGGTGGCTGACCTGGGCAAGGACGGCGTCGTGTGCCC
>JAQTMD010000168.1 GCA_028714595.1 Candidatus Omnitrophota bacterium | reverse complement strand
ATTCGCTCGAACACCGGTTGCGCCTCCTCCAGGAGCTGGGAGTCCAGGTTTGCGTCATCGCGAAATTCGACTGCAGGTTCGCCGGGATAAGCGCGGAAGATTTTGTCCGCACGATCATCATCAGGAATCTCGGCGCCCGCGCCGTCTTCGTGGGGGAAAATTTCAGGTTCGGACGGGGCGCACGCGGCGATGCCGGGTTCCTTGCGCGCGAGGCGCAGGCCGTCGGCGTTGTCGTGCGGCTGTTTAAGACCGTACGATTCCGCGGCAGGGCAGTGAGCAGTTCCCTGATACGAAGGCTCATTACGACCGGACAACTGAACCGGGCGCGGCAGCTTCTGCTGCGCCGGGTCAGTGTCCTGGGCACGGTCATCCGGGGAAGTGCGCTGGGCAGGATGCTCGGTTTTCCCACTGCAAACATCGAAGCGCACCATGAAGTATTGCCGCCTTCGGGTGTCTATGCAGTGCGGGTTGTTCTGGGCAAACGCACGTACCGGGGCGCCTGTTATATCGGCTGCCGGCCGACGTTCGCACAGGGCGCCCGTCAGGCAGGCGTTTTGTGTCCGGATGCCCGACGTCGTGTCGAGGTCCATATTTTTAATTTCAGGAAAGACATTTACGGGCGGGATCTGGAGGTGCAGTTCATTAAAAAGATCCGGCCCGATAAGAGATTCCGCAATCCCGAGGCGTTGGCCCGGCAAATAAAAAAAGACATTACCAGGATCAAGGTCTGTTTTTCCCGCCCTTAGACTACCACAATATGTGCCTTCCGGAGTTACCCAACCCCTACGCGTTGTAGCGTAATTAGTTAAGTCAATTTAAATCAATTATTCTCTTGACAAAAAGGGGTATTTTTCCTATACTGGTGCTACAAAGTGGTTAAAAGTGGTGTAAAGTGGAGCATAGACAATGTTCTACGGAGAATTTTTTCACTCAATAGATCGCAAGGGCAGGCTTATCCTGCCTTCGAAATTCAGGGAAGCGGCAAAGGGCAATTTCGTCGAGCGGTTCTTTGTGACGCGCGGCCTGGACAAATGCCTTTTCATGTTCTCGGAAGAGGAGTGGAAAAGCCAGGAATCGAAGTTCAAGGCCATATCGTTCACCAAGCAGGAGGCACGGGTCTTCAACCGCCTGTATTTTTCCGGCGCGGCCGAAGTCTCCCCGGACCGGCAGGGAAGGATACTGCTTCCCCAGTACCTGAAAGATTTTGCCGAGATAAAACGGGACGTGGTTATCGTCGGCGTTTCCAATAGAATCGAAATCTGGTCACAGGACAAGTGGCAGGAATATTACAAGAACTGGCGGCCATCGTTTGAGGAGATCTCCGAGAAATTGATGGAAGCTCCATAAGGGATCTGCCATGGCAGAAGATGCGGCCCATGCGCCAGTCATGCTCTCTGAAGTTTTGGAGTACCTTGCACCCCGTCCGGGCACGGTGTTCGTCGATGCGACCGTAGGATTGGGAGGTCATGCTCGCGCGATCCTCGAGCGCCTCGGGGCAAAGGGTACTTTGATCGGGATCGACCGGGATGCGGATTCGCTCGCACGTGCGCGCCAGACGCTTCAAAATCCGAACGCCGCGCTGGTCCACGGGAACTTCGCAGAACTTGGCTCGTTGCTTTCGGGTTTAGGGATAGAACAAATCGACGGCATCCTGTTCGACCTCGGGATCTCGTCGTTTCAGCTGGATGACCCCGAACGGAGCTTCAGCTTCCATGCGGACGGTCCGCTGGACATGCGGCTTGACCGGACCAGTTTCATATCCGCGTACGACCTGGTAAATTCTTTGAGTGAAGACCAGCTATCGCAACTGCTGCGGTCGTTCGGCCAGGAACGCTGGCACCGCCGGATCGCGCATCGCCTGATCCAGGAGCGCCAGCGCCGCCCGATCGCCACGACGTCGCAGTTAAGCGCGATCGTCATGTCGTCGCTGCCGCAGCGGTTCCGGCGATTTCACTACCGGATACACCCGGCGACGCGCACGTTTCAGGCAGTGCGCATCGCGGTGAACAGGGAGCTTGAGACGCTCGAGGCCGGCATAGCGCAGGCGATCAAACGGTTGCGGCCGGGGGGGCGCATCGCGGTCCTGTCGTTCCATTCGCTCGAGGACCGGATCGTGAAGTTCGCGTTCAAGAGCTCGGCGGCGCCCGGGGAGCTTACGATACTGACACCCAAGCCCCTGACGCCCCGTGAATCAGAGATCCGGGATAACCCGCGCAGCCGGAGCGCGAAACTCAGAGCAGCACAAAAAACATAACGGCCATGAAACTTTCACGGTTTTTGAGCATAATCCTGCCGCTTACCGTCCTGTCGGTCGTCTACGTCTGGCAGCAGACCGAAGTCGTCAGCCTCGCCTACGAAGGCCAGCGGAAGCTTGCTCAATTCCAGGAATTGCTTGATGAAAATTCCAACTTGCGATATAATCTTAAAAGGAACACGTCACTGGTGTATCTGGGTTCGAAGGTCTCCGGCGGCAAGGAATTTTCGATGCCGGGGAGTTACTGTCTGGTAAAAGTCGACAGGCCCTCCGAGAGAAGCCTCCTGTTGGGCAAGCGCGCTGCACCGAGGAAAACGCTGGCGGCGCGCCTCCTGGAATTCGGAAGAGAAGCTCAGGCGAAAACGATACATTCCTCTTTAACGTTCAAGACCGAGTAGCCCTCGGGCTCTAGAGTCGATACTTGTGTATATCTCCGACTACCGCCGCAGGACGCAAGCGGCATTCCTAGTATTTCTCGTCTTTTTCCTCCTTTCGATCGCCCGCCTTTTGTACATCCAGTTCTTCCGCAGCCAATACCTCACGGCCCTTGCCAAAAAACAGCATACTTTTTTCCTGGAACTTGAGCCTCGCCGGGGCACGGTCTACGACATCAACCTCAAACCCCAGGCAGTGAACCTTGCGTGTGATTCGATATATGCCGCGCCGCGCCGGCTTTCCGAGACGGACAAGACAAGGATAGTTGATGCGCTGCAGCCGATCCTGAAGATGGACCGGTCATTTTTGCGCCAGCGCCTGTCGCGGGACAAGGCGTTTGTCTGGCTCTGTCGCAAGGTCACCGCCCAGCAGAGCGAGGCGGTCAGAAAACTCAATCTCAAAGGCGTGGGGTTCATCAAAGAGAGTAAACGCTGTTATCCGAACGAGTACCTGGCCAGCCAGGTCATCGGATTTGCCGACATTGACAACAAGGGCCTGGAGGGCCTGGAACTTGTTTTTGACCACTACCTGCGG
>JAQTMD010000167.1 GCA_028714595.1 Candidatus Omnitrophota bacterium | reverse complement strand
TCTGACGAACGGATATTTCTACCACGTCCCGAATATGCCGGAGTACGCCTTCCAGTATGCCTCCCGGTGCCTTGAGCATTACGACGGCGGGAAGGTAAAGCACGGGATCATGGATCAGTACGCGCGCGCTCTCTTGCGCCTGGGCGGGTTCAACACGGCGCGCATGGCCTTGAGGTACGCGCTTTTTATCTGTCCGGGCTTCAAGCAGTCGGAAACTCTGTTGCAGAAAATCGACGAACTCGAAAAAGGACAAATCAGGGGTTAGCTATGGCTTCAACGGTCGAGATAGCGAATCAGGCTTTATACAACCTGGGGCAGAACGCGATTGTTTCCATGACGGAGGACTCCACGGCGGCGCGCCTCTGTAATGGCCGGTTCACCTATGTCCGGGACAGCGTGGTGAGGGCGTACCCGTGGAACTGCGCCATCCGCCGGGCGGAACTCGCCCAAAGCTCCGATACCCCGGCCTGGGAATACGATTACCAGTACCAACTTCCCACAAGCCCCTATTGCCTGCGGGTGCTTACGATGGAAGAGCAGATCGACGAGGGGTACAAGTACGTTATCGAGGGCAGATACATCCTCACCGACGCCGATACCTGCAACATCAAGTATATCGCGCAACTCACGGACGCGAACGACATGGACATTTTGCTGCGGGAGACCATCGCGGCTCGGCTCGCGGCGGAAATAGCGTTTCCGCTGACGGGGCAGAAGAATATCGCGGACGCCATGTGGAACCTTTACGAGCGGAAACTGAGGGAGGCCCGGAGCATCGACGCGCAGGAAGGAACTCCCGAAACCATCATGGAAGACACGTTTCTTGATTCGAGGCTGTAAGTGCCTGCTTACCCGATCATAACTAATTTCACTTCCGGCGAAGCAAGCCCGCGCCTTGACGGCAGGGTGGACGTCTCGAAGTATTACAACTCCTGCAGGACGCTCCAGAACATGATCGTCCATCCGCACGGGGGAGCTTCCCGCAGATTCGGGACTGTCTATGTCGCGGAGACAAAAGACAGTTCAAAGAAATCGCGCCTGATCCCGTTCCAGTATTCCATTACCCAGGCCTACATACTGGAATTGGGAGATTTTTACATGCGGTTCTTTAGAAACAACGGGCAGATCGTCAGCGGGACAGCGGCTTATGAAATAGGCTCCCCGTACAGCGAGGACAACCTTGCCGCGATAAAATACGCGCAGAACGCCGATACCATGCGGATTGCCAATCAGTCCGTCTCCCCGCAGGAGTTGACAAGGTCGGGACATACGGCCTGGACGCTGACGACCTCGACGTTTACAAGTTCCCCCTCGCTTCCGTGGTCGGAAGGAAACTACCCCGGGGCCGTTTCGTTTTACGAGGAGAGATGCGTTTATGCCGGAACGCCATCGTCCCCGCAGAGCATGTGGCTGAGCGCGACGGGCGCTTATAACGACATGGTGAGCGGTGCCGCCGATGACGATTACATGAATCTGACCCTTGCCGCCGATCAGGTGAACGTCATTCGCTGGATGACGCCGGGTCGCTATCTCAATGTCGGGACTGTCGAAGGCGAGTGGGTCGTCTCTTCCGGATCGGACGATGCCGCCATGACGCCCACGCAGAGGAAGGCACGCAGGGTTACGAACTACGGAAGCGCGGATATTCAGGCTTTGCCGATCGGGAACGCGATCCTGTTCCTGCAAAGGGCGGGAAGGAAGGTCCGGGAACTTGCCTATCAGTACGTGCAGGACAATTACGCCGCCCCCGATCTTACGCTTATCGCGGAGCACATAACAAGCGGCGGCATCAAGGAATGGGCCTTCCAGAAGGAGCCTGACGCAATTTTATGGTGCGTGAGAAATGACGGGAAACTCCTCGGCCTCACGTACAATAAAGAGCAGGAAGTCGTGGCGTGGCATATCCATGAGACGGACGGGGAGTTCGAGAGCGTGGCCGTGATTCCCGTCTCGGGATACGATCAGGTGTGGTTTATCGTAAACCGCACGGTAGACGGATCGACGAAGCGATATGTCGAATACATGGCCCCCGACTTCGGAGACGACCAGGACGCCTGCTGGTTCGTGGACTGCGGCCTTGCCTACAGCGGGACTGCGGCGACGGAGCTTTCCGGCCTCGACCACCTGGAAGGAAAATTCGTCAGCATCCTTGCCGACGGGGCCGTGTCGCCTGACCGGACGGTGCTTTCCGGCTCAATTACCATCCCGTACGCGGCGGCATCCGTAACAGTCGGACTGAAATTCAAATCCATCCTTGAACCGATGCGGCTTGAGATCCAGGGAGCGCAGGGAACAAGTCAGGGCAGAATAAAAAAAATCCATCAGCTTGCCGTCCGCTTCTACAAGACATTGGGCGCGAAGATCGGGAGCGCATCGGGAACGCTGGACACGATTTCTTTCAGGACGCCATCCGATTTAATGGGGCAACCGCCGGCGTTGTTCACCGGCGACAAGGTTATCCCCTTCCCCGGCGGATGGGACAGAAACGGATTTATCAGGATCGAGCAGGAGCAGCCTTTGCCGATGACGGTATTAAGCATCATGCCAACGGTGAGCACGGAATAATGGAACTGATTCAATTCAGGCCGGAACACCTGATAGGGATCGAGAAGAAGGACGCGGACTCCCATGTCATGATGATGCTGGGCGATCTCGACCAGAGGGCGGAAGAATACGCGAAGCTCGGTCCTGCAGTGACGCTGATAGAGGATGGACGGATACTCGCGGTGTGGGGTGTGGCGGCGCTCTGGAAAGGCGTCGGCGAATTCTGGATGCTCATATCCCCGGAAGGACGCGGGAAGTGGAAAGCGCTTTACGAGCACTCGAACGGCTTCCTTGTGACCTGCAAGGAGAAATACGGCTTTCACCGGATACAGGCTGCGGTCCTCCAGGGCAACAACCGGGCGCACAGATGCGCTATCCGGTTCGGGTTCATCCCGGAGGGAATGATGATTAATTACGGGCCGAACAAAGAGCATTTTGTCAGATACGCGAGGTTCTGATGGCGGCGGCAATTCCTTTGGCGATAGTTGCGGCAACGGCGGTCACGGCTTATTCCGCTTACGAGCAGGGAAGGCGACAGAAAAGTATTGCCGAGGACAATCAGCGGATAGCCAACGAAAACGCCGCAGCCATTCTGGAGGCCGGGAAAAGGGGTCGGAAGCCAAGATAAAAGAGGGCAAACGCTTTCTTTCCGCTCAATATGCTCTCGACCTCGGGAAATCCGGATTCACGTCGGAAGGCACCCCGACATGG
>JAQTMD010000166.1 GCA_028714595.1 Candidatus Omnitrophota bacterium | reverse complement strand
AAGCTTGAACGGGCGCTGGCGATCCAGAAGGAGTAAGGCATCTCCCTGCGCAAGGTCCTGATCCAGGAGCATATTGTCTCCGAAGAGGAGTTGCTGTCGCTCTTGTCAAACCGTCTCTACATACCCACCCTGCACCTGGCCAAATACCGTTTTGACCAGGATATCGTCAAGGTGATCCCCGAGCACATGTCCCGTCAGTATAAGGTCATCGCCCTTTCGCGCATGGGCACGACCCTGACCGTGGCAATGGCGGACCCCTTGAACATCTTCGCCCTGGATGATTTGCGGGTGGTCACCGGTTGCGATGTGGACATAGTCCTGAGCCCCGAAGAGGAAATCGAGCGCGCGATCCAGACGCAGTATTCCGCCGCGCCCAAGGGCATGGAGGAGATCCTCAAAGACGACCAGACGCTTGCCCCGGGCGCAGAGAAGGGCGACGTGGAGCTGCTGCGCGACGAGGAACTGGAGCTTTCCAGCGCCCTTAAGGAGAGCGAGAAGCCTACGATCGTCAAGCTCGTGGACCTGATGCTTACCGAGGCGCTCACCAAACGCGCATCCGACATCCATATCGAGCCCGAGATCGACGGCCTGCGCGTCAGGTACCGTATCGACGGGGCATTGCACGAGGTCATCAGGATCCCCAAACGCAACCAGAACGCGATCATCGCGCGCCTGAAGATCATCTCGAACCTCAACATCACGGAGAACAGGGTCCCGCTGGACGGCCGGTTCAAGGTAAGGTTCGAAGGAAAGGAAGTGGATTTCCGCGTGTCGAGCCTGCCGACCACCTTCGGCCAGAAATTCGTGCTGCGCCTCCTGGATAAAGGTAACCTCTCCATCGGCCTGGACAAGCTGGGTTTTTCCGAGCAGCCGATGAGGATATTCAAGGAAGCGGTCACCAAGCCCTTCGGGATGATCCTGGTCACCGGCCCGACCGGCTCGGGAAAATCGACGACGCTGTATTCAGTACTCAACCAGTTGAATACCGTTGAGCGCAATATCGTCACCATAGAAGACCCGGTCGAGTACCAGTTGGAGGGCATTACCCAGATTGCGGTACGCGCCGACATCGGCCTGACCTTTGCCTCGGCGCTGCGCTCGGTCCTGCGCCAGAGCCCGGACGTGATCATGGTCGGCGAGATCAGGGACTCTGAGACCGCCGACATTGCCATCAAGGCATCACTGACGGGTCAACTTTTTCTTTCCACGCTGCATACCAATGACTCGCTGACGAGTGTCACTCGTCTGGTCGACATGGGCGTCGAGCCGTTCCTGGTAGCGTCAAGCCTGGTCATGGTCTGCGCCCAGCGGCTCTGCCGCCGGATCTGCCCGAAGTGCAAAAAGGTCATCGAGGTCAACGCCGATTACCTGAAGGGGATCGGATTCCCGCTTGACGAAAAAGTCGTTTTTTACAAGGCCGACGGCTGCAAGTATTGCGGCAACACCGGTTTCTATGGTAGAATAGCTATTCTGGAAGCGATCTTGATCGACGACCGTTTGCGCGAGATGATCATGCGCAGACAGTCGCTTGACGATATCAAGAAATATGCCCTGGACACCTTGGGCATGAAGCTGCTGCGAGACGACGCATTCCTCAAGGTGAAAAACGGCATGACCACGATCGACGAAGCGCTGCGCATCACTACGGAAGAATGAGCACGATCGACCCCAATCAGATACTGCTTGTCATCGGTAACGAGGAGATCGCCAACTACCTCATGGAGCAGCTCATCATCGGCGGCGGTTATTCCGTGACTATCGAGTCCAATATCTCCTCGGCCCTTGAGATCGCCCGCCAGGGAAATTTCAGCATGGTGATCACCCAGATCGATACCGGCGACCGGGATGCAGAGCGCCTGATCAAGGGGCTGCACGAGATCGACCCGGATATCCTGGTAGTGGGTTTCAGCGAAAAACTCACCCCGGAGCTCCTGCAGGAGGCGGCAAAGCTTTCCGTGTCCGATATAATCACCAAACCCATCAACCTCGACCGTCTTTTTTTCTGCATCAAAAAGGGCATCGACGTGCATTCGATGCTCTCCGCCGGTCGCAGGCATAACTCGATCCTGAAGGAGCAGAACGCCTCTCTGCAAAAGCAGAACATCCTCCTGGCAAAGCGGATCGAGGAATCGACGAAAAACCTGGCCAGGCTGTACGAGGATCTCCGTTCGACCTACATGCGGACCATCAGGGCGCTTGCGCAGGCCATCGACGCCCGCGACCACTATACTCACAGCCACTCCCTGAACGTCTCAGTCTGCGCCGTGCGGGTGGCACAAGAAATGCGCCTGAGCGTCAAGGAAGTCGAATCCATACGCGAAGCGGCAGAGTTGCACGACATCGGCAAGATCGGCATCCCCGATTTTATCCTTACCAAACCCGCTTCTTTAAGCCCCGAAGAATGGATCGAGATCAAGAAGCATCCCTCGACCGGCGCGCAGATCCTGGAACCTTTGACATTCCTGAACGATGTGATAGAATTGGTGAAACAGCACCATGAACGTTACGACGGCAGGGGATATCCTTCGGGCTTGCGGGGCGAGGCAATACTGCTGGGGGCCCGGGTCATCCACCTCGCCGACGCTTACGATTCCATGGTGACCGCGCGCTCGTACCGCCTGGTGCCGTTCTCCAAAGAGGGCGCAGTCGAAGAAATAAAGAAGAATACGGGCACGCAGTTTGACCCGTCGGTGGTGGACGCTTTTTTAAAAGTGGTGGACGAACTATGAGCACATTTCAGTACACGGCAAAGGACAGGAACGGCCGCTCGGTCATCGGCGTCGTGGATGCCGCGAACGAGCAGGAAGCAGCCGCCGCGCTGCATAACAAGATGCTGATCGTGGTCTCGATGAAGGAAGTAAAGACGCGGAGCCTGAAGGCCGCCGCCAAGGTAAAGATCAAGCTGGATGACCTGGTGGTCTTCTCGCGCCAGCTTGCCACCATGATCGACGCAGGCATCCCCCTCGTCCAGGCGCTGGGCATCCTTGCGGAACAGGTGGATAACAAGAGCCTGCAGCAGGTAGTCATCACCTGCCGGCAGGACATCGAGGCAGGCATGAGCTTCTGCGACGCCCTCTCAAAGCACCCGTCCGTCTTCTCCGAACTGTTCATCAACATGAGCAGGGCGGGCGAGGCCTCGGGCATGCTCGACGAGGTCCTTGACCGTCTCGCCTCGTACCTGGAAAAGACGGCTGCGCTGCAGCGTAAGATCCAGTCAAGCCTGGTGTATCCGGCGGTGGTCGTTTCAATGGCTTTCTTGAT
>JAQTMD010000165.1 GCA_028714595.1 Candidatus Omnitrophota bacterium | reverse complement strand
CGATCTGGCGACCCACTTTCCGATCAGTCCGACGAGGATCGAACCGACGATGGCCAGACCGTACCTCGCAAGGAATTCCAGCATCGTGTCCCAGACCTGCTGGGTGGTGGTGGCGACATTGGTGACCGACTGTGAGATCTGCTCAGTGACGGCTGCAGTAGTATTCTCTCCTGCCATATCCGCTCCTTTCTATGAAAATAACGGTCTTATTTCTTCTTATCCGTCAGGACCAGCCACAGGGCGTGAATCACGCCGGGGATAAAGAATAGAAAGCTTAAGACCAGATTGATCCAGAACTGGGTCGAGATACCGACTTGCATGAAAGCGGAGACAGGGGGGAGAAAGATCGCCAGTATGATTTTCAGAACCTTCATTTCCGCCTCCTTTGTTGAGGTTTTTACTCCGCTTTTATAACCTTATAGATGAGAAGACGTTTTGGCTCTGTTCAAGCGATGTCACTTTTTTTATTATAACACTTTCAGGCGTTTTGACAAGCAGAAAATCGCTCTGCGCTCAGGAATCAACCCGGCCCTTGAGTGCCAAAGGCAGACCGGTAGGCATCGCAATAGACCCGGTAATCTTCTTCGGAGAACAGGACAAAGACCACCCGTTCAAGACTTCCTGGATTTTGTCCGAGAAATTCCCTGGCCGTGCCTACGGCGATCGATGCCGCCCGCCCGATGGGGAAACGATACGCGCCGGTGGAGATCGCCGGGAAGGCGATCGACTTGAGGTCGCGCTCCTGCGCCAACGCAAGAGAATTCCGGTAACAGTCGGCAAGCAGCTTCTCTTCGTTCGCTCTGCCGCCGTGCCAGACCGGGCCAACGGCGTGGATCACAAAGCGCGCCGGAAGCTTATAACCTTCGGTGATCTTTGCCTGGCCTGTTTCGCAGCCTCCCAGCAAAATGCATGCTGCCAGCAGTTGGGGCCCCGCAGCCCGGTGGATGGCGCCGTCCACGCCGCCGCCGCCCAGCAGGGTCTTATTTGCGGCATTGACGATGGCATCGACTGCCAGATGCGTGATATCCGCCTGCACCAGTTCGATCTTTGTCTTCATCCTTATCAGCGCGCGATGCCCAGCAGGCCGTTGCGCCTCGTCAGAAAGCCTTCTTCGAGTAACACATTGATGAGCTTTTGGATACGCCGGCGGTCTGCCGCGACCGCATCGAACAGCGCTGCCGGGGCCAGCGGCCGTTTAACCAAAAGCGCCAGGATCCTCCCGCGGATCTGGCGGTCAGACCCTTGAAACCTCGATTGCCGGACGTAATGGCTGCTTTTTCTCGACGGATTGGCACGCGTCGCCTTCAGGTGCACGCCGTAATCCATGAGCGCCGAATACCAGGTCCGGGGGTCTTTCCGGTACAGGGCCTCCTCGACCAGGGGCAGAAGCTCCCGGTCGCTGACTCCCTCTTTATCTTTGAAAAAATGGTGGATAAAAACGCTGCGGATATTGGTCTCGATAAAGACCACGGGTTGGCCGAACGCGAAGGCGCAGATCGAGCCGGCGGTGGCATCTCCGATGCCCGGTACAGTGCTCAGGAGCCGGCGCTGGTCCGGGATCGTCCCTTTGAAGCGCTCAAGCACCTGACGCGCAAATTTCTGCAAGAACAGGGCCCTGCGGTTGTAACCCAGACCCTGCCACGCGGCCAGGATCGAGCGCAAAGGCGCCCGGGCCAGGGACTCCGTCGTCGGGAACTTCCGGATAAACCCGTCGTATTTGGCGATGACGCGCGGGACTTGCGTCTGCTGCAGCATGATCTCGGAGACAACGATGCAATAGGGATCCCGGGTTTTTCTCCAGGGCAGGTCGCGGCAATTTCTGCGATAATACCCCAACACCTCGCGCTGAAAAGAACGCACGCGGAAAGTTCTAGCGCCCTTTCTTGTCATCGAGGGCCTTGCGGATCTTTTGTTCCACGGTGTCCATCAGCTCTTTTTCAACGACGCTCTCGGGGGCCTTTTGTTCCGGCGCCAGGGCCACGTTGATCTTGCGCAGGAATTCGCCTGCGACAAACGGCTTGACGATGTAGTCGGTCGCGCCCAGGTCATGCACGCAGCGCACGATGTCGTCCGCGTCCTGCTTTGCGGTGAGCATGATCACGGGTATGGGTTCGGTCGCGGGGTCCTTCTTCAACTCGATCAGCACCGCCTCCCCGTTCATCTCCGGCATCATGATATCCAGGAGCACCAGGTCGGGCTTTTGGGTCCTGGCCTTTTCCAGCCCCTGCTTTCCGTTTACCGCAGACACCACGTCGTAACCGTTCGCCTTGAGCCTCGACTCCACAAGCTTGACGATGTTGGGTTCATCGTCCACAACCAGGACCTTGTACGCCATAGCTCCTCCTCGTTATAATAACTCCAGGACCTTGTCGGCATCCTCGGGGTAACAACGGCAGTCAAACGAACATTGTATCGTCACCTGTACTTTCTCAAAATTGATCGCGAATGACGAGAGCACCGCCGTAAGCCGCTCGAGTACCCCCTGGCAGGTCTTCCGGTCGACATCGGCGATGATGCGGACCCTGCCGTCTGCGCTCACCAGCTCCTGGCCCTTGACAATCTTCTTGACCGCATCAACGACGCGGACGAGTATCGCGTACACCTTGGGCGCCGCGAACTGTCCGCTGATGGCGTTGAAGTTTTCCACCCGCACCCGGACCGCTGAAAACACTCTCGAGTCCCGCTTTGCCTCCATGATCCTGCGCTCGAACGCCTCGCGTATGGCATCGGCAGACAGGTACTTGGGAAGCGTGAATTTGAACGACGTGCCGACGTTAAGCCTGCTTTCCACCCACAGCAAGCCCCCGTGCACTTCGACGATCCCTTTGGCGATGGCAAGGCCCAGGCCCGTACCTTTTTCTCCCGGCCCGTCGGTCCTGCCGAACTGTTCGAATTTCGAAAAGACCTTCGGCAGGTCGTCGCCTGCAATGCCCCTGCCGGTATCCGACACGCAGCACTCAAGATGGTCGCCGGCGTCGGCCACTGAAAGCTCGATCTTCCCCTGCACGGTGAATTTCATGGCGTTGCCCACCAGGTTGTTGAAGACCTGGATGATCTTATCCCTGTCCACGTAGGCCTCGATGCAATCCTGCGAAACGCTCGTCTCAAGCTCAAGGCCCTTTTCGGCGGCCCGGGGATAAAAGAACAGGTTGACGCTGCGGGTCAGCGCCACCATATCCACCACGCTCTTCTTAAGCTCCACCTTTTTTGCCTCGATCTTGGAAATATCCAGCAGGTCGTTGATGATGCGCGTCAGGCGGTCGATGTCTTCAAGGCAGATAGACAGGAATTCCTGT
>JAQTMD010000164.1 GCA_028714595.1 Candidatus Omnitrophota bacterium | reverse complement strand
TAGAGATCGGCATTTTTGGCGTACATACGCCACGAAACTCTGCCGTCCTCAGACTGCGTAAACCGGAACCCTTCCATGCTCATCAACAGCCTCGGCCCGGAGGAAACACGTTGAAACAACGGGGGCATGGAGACATCCGCCCCCTGAAACAGCAGGTAACCTCCGTAGAACGCAGCGCAGATGACAATTAACGAAGAAAGCGCCGCGACAAGCTTCCAGTTTACTTTCATAAAAACACCTGATACGACAGCTGATCAGAGCGCCGCATTTCTCAGAATTCCGGTCAGTTTGAATGGCGCAGGATCTGCCTTACAACTCTTTCATGCCCACATGCATAATTTATACCACATGCCTCAAAAGATGTAAAGGTAAAAAGCCGTAATGCGCGACGATGCGCAGCAAAAACGGCACTTACCGCGTAGGATGCGTCTTAAGTGCCGCAATCTCCTGCTCTTTTTCTTTTAAAAGATTCTCAAGATGCTGGCGGGACGACATATCGCGGACTACGGTCTGAATGAAGCGTTTGCCCATAAGCACGAGTCCCACGGCGCTCACTTCGACAGGAATCACCGCACCATCGATTTTCTGAAGGTCTCCATGCCTTACAGCCTGGCGGCCGCGAGCCGCCTCTCCCGGGAGCTCCTTGATTTCCGGGGAGTCGCCGAACAGCTCGAATAGATTCTTATGCAGCAGGTCATACTTGGCGTGACCTGTCAGGCGCGCTGCCTGATCATTGGCAAATACCACGTCGCCGTTTTCGGCAAGGACAAAAATGGATTCACAGGCGTTCTCCACCAGGGTCCGGTAGCGCTCCTCCGAGGCGCGCAGCTCTTCGGTCTTCTCGGAAACCCACTGCTCGAGCTCAAGATTCATTTTGCGGAGTTCAACCTGCATCAGCTCGTTCTGTATTGTTGTGGAAATGATGCCCGAAAGCGTCGTAAAAAAATTGATTTCCTCGTCGGTGAAGCTTTTCGCCTTCTCGTAGAGCACTTCCATGACGCCGACGAGCACGCCGTTGGAGTACACATAGAGCGGCAGGCAGTAAACCGACGAGTAACGGGAGAGCTCCAGCTCAGGGACATCTTTGAAGCGGGAGTCGCTCCGCACATCCTTCAGCATGACCGGGTCCAGCCTTCTCCCCACCCATCCCTCGACCCCCTCGCCGAGGGCAATGCGCGCCGGCGCGGCAGGCCCTTTATCTCCGTCCTTGTTGGAAGCCTCCAGGACGAGTTCGTCGCTTTTTTTATCAAAAAGAAAAATGAAGCAGACATCGGCCTCCATGACCCTGGCCGTGATATCGGCGACGTCCTTCATCCGGTCGTTGAACAGGCGGGGCGAATTGGCAGCGTAGTTCACATCATAGATGCCGAGAAATTTGATGAAGAGGTCGTCTTTGACGTCGAGCAACTCCTCGTGTTTGAGATGCAGCTCAAGGTTGGCGTCTTCCAGCCGGCGGAAAGCAGGGAATATCAGCCTCCGGTAGAGCGCATACGTCAGGAGGGGCACGACGGCTGAAAGAACAATGACCAGGAGGATGCCGGCTCCATTGCCCTGGGCGATGAGATACCCTGTGGCCGTCCCGCCGAGCGCCGATGCGGCGAGAACGAGCGCTATGACCGACATGAGAACCCCCCTCCGGTGTTCAAACCTGTAATTCGGCATGCTGAGCCTCCCTGGCGCCGCAACGGGCGAGTACCCTCTGAAAGATTAGGAAATGAAAGTGCATGGACAGAAGGCCGTCGGGGATGTGCAGCAGGCATCACTCCTTCACTTCTGCCCGCGGTTCCCGCCTGCCTTCTTGATAAAAACGACTCTGCCGTCACTGCCGACAAAAATGTTCAGCATCCAGCTGATTACGCTGATAATAAGCGCCCCCCAGAAGGCTGCACGGAAAGTATCGATCACCAGCCCCGGAACGACCTCCGAAACGAGCCTGAGCATGGCTGCATTGATCACGAGAGTAAAAAGCCCCAGCGTAAGAAGATTGATCGGAAGCGTAAGGATGAGCACAACCGGCCTGATGACGGCGTTTATGACGCCGAGGATGCCTGCCGCCAGGATTCCCATCTCGATGCTCTGTATCCTGATGCCCCGTATCAGCGCCGCCGCGACCATGAGAGCAAGCAGGTTTATGGACCAGCGCAGAAAAAATCCGATCATGCGTTCCTCCAAAACCGGGAAAATCTTAACATACTTCCCCTCCATTTGCAACCGGAAGCGGCCTGCGCGCTAAAATACCGCTTCACCGCCGGCATACGCCTGCCGCTTCAGAAGAAATGATTTGACTTTGCTGGTCTTATATGATAAAAATTTTTAATTGTCTGCATCATTCTTTGTAACCAGGAAAGGGTTTTTGACAAGCATGGGCATTGCGAAAAGAGCTACGGCAATCAAGCCTTCCCCGACGCTGGCAACGGCGGCAAAGGCCAAGGCGATGAAAGCGCAGGGGATCGACGTCGTCGACTTCGGCGTTGGAGAACCGGACTTCGATACTCCGGAAAACGTCAAGGAAGCAGGCATAAAGGCCATCCGTTCCGGCTTCACCAAGTATACGCCGGCCGGCGGCACCGATGAACTGAAAGAAGCCGTCATCGAAAAATTCAAAAGGGACAACGACCTTGCCTACGAGAAATCGCAGGTGCTCATCTCCTGCGGCGCCAAACACAGCCTCTACAACATCGCTGAAGCATTGTTCGATCCCGGGGATGAGGTCATCATCCCGGCGCCCTACTGGGTATCGTACCCCGACCAGGCGCTCCTGAACGATGCGCAGCCGGTCATCATCGAAACGACGGAAGAAGAGGGGTTCCGGCTCACGGCGCAAAAACTCGAGAAGGCTATTACGGGAAAAACAAAAGCTCTCGTGCTGAACAGCCCTTCCAACCCTACGGGCCTTGCATACGACAGGAAGACCCTCGAAGAAATCGCCGCCGTCGCCGTCAGGCATAAGATATACGTCATCTCCGACGAAATCTACGAGAAGCTTCTCTACGACGGCTTCAAACATTTCAGCATCGCCTCCCTGGGCCGGGAGATCAAGGACCTGACCATCGTGGTGAACGGCGTTTCAAAATCCCATGCCATGACCGGCTGGCGCATCGGCTATGCGGCCGGGCCGAAGGACGTTCTGGGCGCCATGGCGAATATCCAGAGTCAGAGCACGTCGAATCCCACGTCGATATCGCAGAAAGCCGCCGTCGAAGCGCTGCGCGGTCCGCAGGACTTTATTCAGATCATGAACGTCGAGTTCGACAAGAGAAGAAAATACATGGTAGACCGGCTGAACAAGATGAAAGGGATGTCCTGTCTCATGCCCGTAGGGGCTTTCTACGCCTTCCCGCGCGTATCG
>JAQTMD010000163.1 GCA_028714595.1 Candidatus Omnitrophota bacterium | reverse complement strand
AGAATGAACAAGCAAACCCTTTGGCTTGGTTGTCCCTCTCGAAGCTGGAAACGATTGTCCTTGCGGGTCGTCCCGTGCTTGCTGCGGGGCCGCGCTATGCGGGGTTAAAGGTTAAGGGTTTACGGGTTATGCTTTCGCGCCCCGAGATTCCGCGTGCTTCTTTACCAACGCATCGACCTGGTTTACGTAATGCTGGTCTCTGCGGCTGATGTCCCAGTAACGGGGGTCTGTTTTCATGGACACGATCTGCGCCATTGTCACAACCTCACCGCCGCCGCCTTTGCTCTTTTCCATTGCAAGGGCGTGCTCGCTTACCATCTGCGCGGCCTTGAACATTCCGCGCACTACCGCCGGATGGTTGTTGAACCCGGTGTCTAACAGGAGCTTGTTGAAATCCTCTCCGAAAAGAGGTGTGATGATCTCGTTTGCTTTCTTCAGGTTCGCGTCATAATCGTTTCCCCATTCCTTCTTGATTTCCGCCGTCGCCTTGACGTGCTGCTCGTTCGCCTCCTTCACGAACTTTTCGTGATTGGCGGCCTCCATTTCGTTCCACCAGCTGAAAAGCCCCTCGGCGGCTTTCTTCGGCAAACCGAGCTTGTGGGCGGCGGCGGCGAAAGCCTTTGTGCGCTCCTCGTTGAAAGTCATTCCTTCCGGGAGCTTGTCCGGCTTCTTGAAACCATAATCCTCCGGCTTGTCCGGTCTGCCGAGCGCCTTGTGGAAGTTCGCCCAGTCTTCCTCCGAAGCCTTCTCGTCCGGGACGATGACGCCCTTCTTGCCTAGCATCTTCTGCGATTCCAGGTAGGACTTCGCGAGGCTTTGCGGGACGGGAATCAGGCTTTCCCCGTCGCCCGGCTTGAACTTCTGGAAATTCGGCAGTACTTCCTCGGTCTGCAAATCCGCCGGCAAAACAGAAGTCCAGTCCTTACCTGCTTCGATGGTAGCTACGCTTATTGCGTTGTTCTCCCCCTCTGGCATCTTCATTCTCCTTTGTTAAAAGTTCTTTTATTTCCTCAAGCAGTTCTATTTGCCTGAGTCCGATCACCGTCAGTTCGTCCGCGTGATTGTGGACGTTGTTTTTGACGTCCTCCCGGATTCTCTCAATGCGTTCGATCATCGGTATCCTCCGGGAGATCGGGCGGATCGGTCAGGCGCTTCAGGATGTCTATAAAAACCGTCCTGCGCCCTTCCCGATGGATCGTGTAGTACGGGTCTATTTTCCCGTCCACGATGCTTTGCGCGAGCGTCGTCTCCTCGTAGCCGCACATTTTTTTAATGTCGGCGAGTACCGCCTGCCCCTCCGTGGTTCCGAATACCGCGTGGTAAAGCTGAAACTGCTCAAGCCGTTTCGGGTCTTTCATCTTTTCCCCCTAAAACCTTCTTATCCAGCCCGTCGAGGACGGGGTTTCTGCGGTTGTTCCAGTCGTTCTCCCGGTCGTAAAGCCTCTGCTTGTCCCACCACCAGCCGATGATCCAGCCGATAATGATTTTAAGAATCATCATGCTTGCCGCGATGAACACGAAGATCCACAACGGGAAGCTTGGAAACGTGACCTTTATTGAAACCCACCAGACGAGATAAGGCTGAATGAAGAAAAGACCTTTCCAAAAGGCCATCTCCGCTATCCCCTTGCTGTACAGGTTCCGGTGATGGATGTACGTCCGGAAGATTCGCTCGATCTTCTCCTTGTCCTTGAACAGCAGGTGTAAAATCCGTTCCGCTTTCCCCCTCATTTTCCGCCTCTACCTGCGTGTAGATTATCCGCCGGTTTTTGTAATCGTAATACCGCTTGACTTCCCGCCCGATGTCGAAGCCGTAACCGGCAAGCTTCATGGCAAGCACGCTTCCGCATTCGCAATCTCTCACCTCTTGAAACGTAAGCGATGCCTGACGGGTCCTCATGCCGCCGCCCCTATGTTTCCGCTGAGCGCCGGAAGGAGTCCCGCGTTCGGATCGGTCTTGGAGGCGATCTCCGCGCCCGCAATCAGCCGCTCGGTGTCGAGCTTCGCCTGCTCGTCGGCTATCTTCTTCTGCCGCTCGTCCCGGATTCCCTGCACTTCCTCGTCGGTCCTGCTGATCTTTCTCAGCGCCGGGTAGAGCGATGCAACTTCGTCGTAAGCCTTGTCCACGTCGATATTGTCGAGCATCTCCGGGGAGACCTGCGCGATCGGCAGGAGCAGGCTGAATGCGTTCTGGAGCTCCTGCGCCTCATAGAGCCGCTGCGCTTTCGCAATCGGGGAGAGGTAAACGATCTTGAACGCGTTCGGGATTCTCTTTTGATCCAGGAGCGCCTTCAGTTTCGGGAACATGCCTTTCCTGAACAGGATGCCGAAAGAGCGCGTTATGATCGGCTTTAATAATTCTTCCTGGAGGCGGTGAAGGAGCGGGCCGAGGATTTTCAGGTTTTCGCTCGCGATCTGGATTATCTCCTGCGCCGTCCGGGGTTGTCCTTCCTGCTGCGTCCGGAACTGCTTATAGAAAAAGAAGTTCCGGATCTGCTCGCGCTTCTGCTCGCACTTCTGCTCGTAATTCGGAAGCATCGTCGAATGGCCCGCCCCGTAAAGGGGCTTTACTTCGGACCCCGGCTTGTCCCAATTCGAGTTATAATTATGCGCCCCTGGTCCGACCTTCAGTGGCATCGACATGCCCTCGTCCGGCCCGACCGTCGGCGGATCGACGGCCTTCTGCCAGCCGCGTATCCCGTACTTCTCCATCGTGTTCAGCATCTTCGTATCGGCAAGCGCGTTCCAGCCGAGGCCGCGCCCGTACCCGTCGTCGGCCATGATGAACAGCCGCGGGACGGCATACGGGAACTCGTCATAGCCGCCCTCGTCGATCAGGTGCTTGTTTTTCGTGTCGATATACGCGGAGAGGAACGGCTTATTAAGCGCATCCTTCTTGTACGCGGCGGTCTTCTCGTTTATCTCCCGATCCGTCCGGGGATAGACGACATGGACGATCTCCCATGTCTTGTCGGCGGCGTCAGCGGCGTCAAGCGACTGCTTCATCTGATCATGGAGCTTATCCTTGCCCCACTTCTGAATAGCCCGCCTGGCCGTCATCTCGAAGCAGCGGAAAAGCGTATCGACGTCGCCCTCCGAATCCTCGTCGGTGTAAACGCCCCTGAGCGGGAACGGCTGAAAATTGAGCGGCGTCTTCTTCCCTTCTCCAATAAAAAGGCACCCTTCGCCGAAGCCCAGCACTTCCTCGTAAACGCCGTCGATGTTCGTATAGAATTTGCTGTTGTGATACTGAAGGGACATGACCTCGTTTGCTTCCGCGAGCGCCCCCTGTACGTCTTCTTCCTTGTTAAGCGCCGGGTCCTCCATCTCGATTGCGTGCCAGGGAAGCGCGGCGTTGGTCAGCATCCCGTTCAC
>JAQTMD010000162.1 GCA_028714595.1 Candidatus Omnitrophota bacterium | reverse complement strand
CGCGCTTGCCTCGTCCATTGCCGGCGTACGTTCCATCTATTCCTCCAAGCACGTAGGCTTGAACGTTGCCATGGATCCGCTGATGACCTCTGCCTACGTCGGCGTCAACGCAGGGTTCGTCGTCGTGTCAGCAGACGACCCCGGCATCCACTCCTCCCAGAACGAGCAGGATAATCGCCTGTTAGCCCGCGTTGCCAAGATACCGCTCTTGGAGCCATCCAGCCCTGCCGAGGCGTATCGTTTTGTCAAATCCGCATTCCAGATCAGCGAGAAGTTCGACACCCCCGTGATGGTGCGCATGACAACGCGTATCTGCCATACGAAAGAGAATATCGTTACAGGCCGGCGCAGGGAAATACCAAAAAAAGATTTCGCCATCGACGTCCCCAAGTACGTGATGGTGCCGCGCAATGCCTTCCGGCGCCACATCGAACTGGAAAGACGTCTCGTCAGGCTCAGGGCCTTTGCGGAGAAAACGCCGTTAAATGCCATAGAGGTCAACGACAAAAAAATCGGCTTTATCACCGGCGGCGTGACCTATCTCTACGCTAAGGAGATGTATCCCGATGCATCATTCCTGAAGCTGGGCATGACGCATCCGTTCCCGGCTGATCTGGCCGGGCAATTTGCAAAGAAAGTAAAAAATATTTTTGTCATCGAAGAGCTTGAGCCGTACCTGGAGGACCAGCTGCTCATGGCCGGCATCAGGTTCAGGGCCAAGGATCCCTCATACCGCATCGGCGAACTGCGGCCGGAAGACATCCCGCAGATCGTCAAGGGCAAGTCAAGAGTCCATTCGGCAATGGCAACGCGTAAACCCGTGATGTGCCCGGGCTGCCCGCACCGCGCGGTGTTTTCCGTGCTCAAAAAACTGCGCCTGGCGGTTACCGGCGATATCGGCTGCTACACCCTCGGCGCATTGCCGCCGCTCGGGGCGCTGCACTCCTGCCTCTGCATGGGGGGAGGGGTTACTTTCTTTGAGGGTTTTAAAAAAGTGATCGGTCAAAACGTCGTCGGCGTTATCGGCGATTCCACCTTCGTGCATTCCGGCGTTACCGGTCTTATCAATGCCGCGTATAACCAGGCACAGGGCGTCATCATCATTCTGGATAATTCCACTACTGCCATGACCGGCAGCCAGCCGCATCCCGCGGTCGGTATCAACGCCAAAGGCAAGCCGACCAAGAAACTTATCCTTGAAGACCTCTGCCGTTCCTGCGGCGCGGATTCCGTGGAGGTCGTGGCTGCCGCCGAGGTGAAGAAACTCGAGGCGCTGCTCAAAGAAAAGGTTAACGCTCAGGGTCTCTCGGTCATTATCGTGCGCACTGCCTGCCGGCTGCTCGAAAAGAAAAGGCAGGCTGCTCCGGTGTATCACCCCGAGAAGTGCAAGCGCTGCTTCCTTTGTCTCGGTATTGACTGCCCGGCGTTGACCAAGACTGACGCCGGGACGGTCACGATCGATAATAAATTATGCATCGGCTGCAATCTCTGCGTTGAAGTCTGTGCGTTGGGAGCGCTCACCAAAGATGAATAAGGACAAAACCATAAACGTGCTTTTCTGCGGGACCGGCGGCCAGGGGGTCTTGAAAGCCTCCGAGGTCCTCGGTCAGGCTGCGATTATCGAGGGGTATCACGTTAAGAAGTCCGAGGTGCACGGCATGGCCCAGCGCGGCGGCTCCGTGGAATCGCATTTGCGTTTCGGCACGGAGGTCTTTTCGCCGCTTATTCCAAAAGGGGAAGCTGATTTTCTGGCGGTCTTTAATAAGGAAGAGGGCGCGCGGCTCAAAAATTTTCTAAAAACCGGCGGAAAGGATTTATCCGCGATACTGGACCGGCCGGAGGCCTTCGCGCACGGCGCAAAATTCCTGAATACTTATTTGCTCGGCGTGCTTTCGGCAAGCCTGCCGATTGCAGAGTCGTCGTGGTTGCAGGCGATCGAAGAAGAATTCAGGGACAGGAGCCTTGAAGAAAACAAAACAGCTTTCATGCAGGGCAGAAAAACCGGGGACGTTCCCCAAGGTGCCACACCTTTGCTCGCTAACCGATTGAAATAGAAGAAGTAAAAATTCTTACAAGCGAGGTCACTATGATATGGAATGAAAAGATGGAGTGCATGGACCCCGAGGATATGAAGAACGTCCAATCGGAACGTCTACGCAGCATCGTTTCGTACATCTACCAAAAGTCGCCGGTGTACAAGAAGAAGCTCGACGCTGCAGGCGTCAAGCCGTCCGACATCAAAGATATCAGGGATATCGCCAGGATCCCCTTTACCGTCAAAGAAGACCTGCGCGACAATTATCCCTTCGGCCTGTTTTCTGTGCCGACGAAGGATTTGGCCGAGATCCATGTTTCAAGCGGCACTACCGGCAATCCGACGGTGGTCGGCTACACAAAAGAAGACCTTGACCTCTGGGGAGAGGTCATGGCGCGCGTACTCTGCTGCGCGGGAGCCGAACCGGGGGATAAGATCCAGAACGCCTACGGATACGGACTGTTCACCGGCGGCCTGGGTTTTCATTACGGCGCCCTTAAGATGGGGCTGGCCATCATCCCGGCGTCCGCAGGCCAGACCAAACGGCAGCTCAAGATCATGACCGATTTCAAGCCGCGCATCCTTGTTTGCACGCCCAGCTACGCGCTCTACATGGCCGAGGAAGCAAAAGCCATGGGATTGAAACCGCGCGATTCCAGCTGGGAGATCGGCATTTTCGGCGCCGAACCATGGAGCGAGGCCATGCGTAAGGAGATCGAGGCCACCTGGAACATGCTTGCCGTCGACGTCTACGGTCTCTCCGAGATCATCGGACCCGGCGTTGCCCAGGAATGCCCGCACAAGACCGGCCTGCATCTTTTCTGGGACGTGTTCTACCCTGAAGTCATCGATCCCAAGACCGGAAACCCGGTCAAGGAAGGCGCGAAAGGCGAGCTGGTCCTGACCACGCTCACCAAGCGCGGCATCCCGCTTCTGCGTTACCGCACCCGGGATATCGTCGGGATAAAATACGAACAATGCAAATGCGGCCGCACCTGCCCGCGCATCACCAAGATCACCGGCAGGACCGACGACATGATCATTGTGCGCGGCATCAATGTCTTCCCGTCGCAGATAGAGCATGTGCTCCTGGGGATCGAAGGCACCCTGCCGCACTACCAACTGGTCGTTGACCGCAAGGCCGGAGAGCTCGACGAGCTGGAGATCGTGGTGGAGGTGGATCAGAAAATATTCTCCGATGAGATAAAAAAGCTCCAGGCCTTTGAAGCGAAGATAAAAAAGGAGATCGAATCCATCCTGGGCGTATTTGTCAGGGTAAAACTGGTCGAGCCCAGGACCATCGAGCGCAGCGAAGGCAAAGCCAAGCGCGTCATCGACAAGCGCGCCATCTAAC
>JAQTMD010000161.1 GCA_028714595.1 Candidatus Omnitrophota bacterium | reverse complement strand
GGTGCGGGGATCAAGAATATGGGCAGATCTCTTACCGGCATCCTCGAATAGCTGTTCGTAATCCCCCGAGGTCGCCGCTGCCCGGTCCTGGAGTTGGAGAAAACCGCTCTCTCCGGTGCCGCGCGGGTCCCTGATCGCTACCTTCCAGGGACGTCCGGCCCTCGTGCCCAGGCAAAAAATCTGTCCGCCGGCATTGATCAGGCACGACGCGACCCCTGTCTCGCGCAGCCTGGCGACCGCGCAGTCAACGGCATAGCCTTTGGCGATGGCGCCGAGATCGATTTTCATCCCGGGGACAGTAAATTCTACCACACTATCCCGGCGATTCAAAACAATTTTATCCGTGCCGACCCGTGCGCGCGCCTGCAGGATCTCGTCGTCGGCCGGCCTGCGGAATTTCTTGTCCGTAAAACCCCAGAGATCGATCAGCGGCCCCGCGGTGACGTCAAAGGCGCCGCTACTTTCGTCATAGAAAAATTTTGACCTCTCCAGGATGAACAAAAGCTCCTGCGAAGCCTTGACCGTGCCGTTGCGGTTGAGTTGCGAGACTTCGCTATCTTCCCGGTATTTACTTAAGAGCCCCTCGATCCTTTTTATTTCCGCAAAGACTATAGATGCAGCGCGCGCATCCGGCGATACGACCTCGACAAACGTCCCCATCAATACCTGCGTCTGGCGGTACACCGGCGGCCGGCAGCCGACCGGCGCAGCGATCAGGGATAATAATAAAAATACGGATAAGAGTCTTCTCATCGTGTTATTTCTTTATAACCTTCAAAAGCTTTTCCAGAGGCAGGGTATTGAGCACATCAACCGCCTCCAGCCAGCCGCGGCGGGCAACGGCCACTCCCAGCGGCATGCTCCCCAGATGCCCGACCGCGTGCGCGTCGGTGTTAATGCAGATCCTGACCCCGGACTTTTTCGCAAGACGGCAGTTCCCATCGTTCAAATCAAGGCGATCAGGAAAGGAATTGACCTCCAATGCCGTGTTGGTATCACGGGCTGCCTTCATGAGCTCCTGCATATCCAGCTCATAGGCATCGCGCGTGCCCCAGAGCCGGCCGGTGGGGTGTGCTATGATATGCACGTACTTATTGGCGCAGGCCCTGACGAGACGAAGGGTGAGTTTTTCTTTGGGTTGCTTAAAGCCGAGGTGGATGGCGGCGACCACGATATCAAAACCTTTGAGCACCTC
Source organism: Candidatus Omnitrophota bacterium (assembly GCA_028714595.1). GTDB lineage: Bacteria > Omnitrophota > Gorgyraeia > Gygaellales > Profunditerraquicolaceae > JAQTMD01. The sequence continues at coordinate 2,254 of JAQTMD010000161.1, read as the reverse complement.
ATCGGGATAATCGATCCTGCCTTCGGGATCGATATCCACTTCAGTGCCGAACAGGACGCGGAAATTTTTGAGTTTCCGGTTGACGGATTCGATCTCTTTTTTCTTCTTGGCCAGGTCCGTGACGCTTACGCCGTTGGCGACTTTAAGACTCTGGGAATGGTCGGAGATGGCGACATAGGAATAGCCTCTCTCCTGTGCTGCCAGGGCCATCTCCTCGATGGAATTGCCGCCGTCGGAATAGTCGCTGTGGCAATGCAGGTCGCCCTTGACGTCTTTGAGCTCAATGAGCCGGGGCAAAGAGTCCTTGAGCGCAAGCTCGATCTCGCCGGAATTCTCGCGCAGTTCCGGCTCGATGTACTGCATCTTGAAAAGCTTGAATATCCGGTCTTCCGTCGCGCCGGCAAGCAGCTTGCCTTTGCCGTCAAAGACGCCGTACTCATTGATCTTCCAGCCCTTTTTTTGGGCGATCATACGCAGACGGATGTTGAAATCTTTGGAGCCGGTAAAATACAAAAGCGCCGCCCCGTACGACCTCTTCTCTACCACGCGGCAGTCGACCTGGATGTCTTCGGCAGTCCGGATGGATGCCTTGGTCTCGCCTTTAGCCAGGACCTGGCTTTTATCTGCCGCGCCAATGAACGCATCCATGACCTTCGCGGGCTTAGAAGAGACGACCAGGATATCAATGTCCCGCACCGTCTCCTTGCTGCGGCGCAGGCTTCCGGCGAAGCTCAGCTGCTCCACGTCTTCTATCCGTTTCAGCGCCGATACAAAACCGTCGGCGACCTGCAGGGCCCGGGCCAGCGGCATGCGCTCCCTGCCGCGTTTCAGGAACGCAATGCCTTTCCTGATGTTCTCTATCGTCCTGTCTTTGATGCCCGGAATACCCGATAATCTGCCCGCGGAGATCGCGCGCTCGAGGTCGTCGATGTTCTTGATCTTCAGGCGCTCGTAGAGCAGCGCCGCAGTACGCGGCCCTACGTCCGGAATGGCAAGCAGTTGGAGCACGCTTTCAGGAACGGTCTCCTGGAGGTCTTCGTAGAATTTTAGTTTTCCGGTTGAAACCAGCTCCGTGATCTTGGCGGCGAGGTCCGTGCCTATGCCCGGTATCTCGGTCAAACGGCCTTCTGTGACGAACTGCTCGATGTCTTCGGGGATGCCTTCGATGGTGTCTGCGGCTCTCTGGTAGGCGCGGATGCGGAAGACGTTCTCGCCTTTTATCTCGAGGATCTCGGCGATATGACGGAAGATATCGGAAACGAGCTTGTTTTTCATGGCGCTGGCTGCCGATTTAGGAAACTGCGGCGCCGTAGCTTGATTCGATGGTCTTGACCAACTCCACCAGCAGGGTGTTTACCGGCACCGGGATTCCCGACTCCTGGCCGTGGCGCACGATCACTGCGTTGATAGCATCGATCTCGGTGCGCCGTTTCTTAAGCACATCCTGCAGCATCGACGATATATTGCCGGCGGTCGCTTCGCAGACCGCCTCTACTTTTGAGAGCGGGTCGTCATAGGTGAGCTTGATGCGCTTGCGTTTGGCGACCTTGACCGCTTCAGTGACTGCCTGGCGCATGACCGTGCGCGTGCCCTCGTAGTCAAGCAACTTGCCGTTCGGCAGGCGCGTGAGGGCGGTCAGGGCGTTGATACCCGCATTAATCACCAGCTTCGACCACAAGGCTCCCTTGATGTCGCGGCTGATGCGCGTCTGGAGGCCTGCCCTGATGAACAACTCGCGGATCGTGCGCAGCTCGACCGTGATCGAACCGTCAATCTTTCCGATCACGGTCTCTCCTTTACCGGTATAGCGGACGACCCCCGTATCGACGAGCGTCGCGCCGACAATCGTGACACCGCCGATAACCCGCTCTTCTCCCATGACTTCATTGGCGATCTCGATATTGCCGATACCGTTCTGCAGGGTAAGCACTGCGCCCCGCTCCGGGACCAGCGGCCTGGCCAGGGTCATGGCCTTTTTGGTATCATAGGATTTGACGCACAGGATCACCAGGTCTGCTGCGCCTATCTCTTTGGGGTCGGCGCTTGCGTTGACCTTGGCTTCCATCGAGGCGAGCCCCTCAAGGCGGAGCCCTTTACGCTCAAGGAGCGCAGCCCGTGCCTCATCCTTATCGAGCAGCCAGATATCCTCTTTTGTTTTGGTAAGCAGGGCTGCGATGAGGCTTCCCAGGGCCCCGGGTCCGACGATAACTATTTTCATGGTGTCCTCCGGATTAAAGCACGCCGGCGCTGTCCA
>JAQTMD010000160.1 GCA_028714595.1 Candidatus Omnitrophota bacterium | reverse complement strand
TATTCAAACAATGCCCCCAGATCTTCCTCGAATTTTTCCTCGGCCTCGCCCTTTCCGATGAGTCCCGTGATGATCGTGCACTGCGCGGCCTTGCCGGTGTCGTAAAAATAGACGTTCTTCTGTGATTCGATACAGCCGGGATGGCGTTTCAGGATCTTGCTATACCCGTTTCCGCGCTCGATAATGCGCTTGATGGCGTGATGATTATTCCGTATCGCCACATTTACGCCGTCGATTATTCTTATACCGTTTCTGGAGAGGGTGTCCCGATAATCCTTGACGGTGATTTCGCCCGAGACGGACTCGCCCTCACTGGGCTTGCGCGTGTCATGGGCATATATTTTTTGCAGGCACTCTGCGATGGACAATTTCTCACGGTTGCGGTCGTGAAGGACTTCGATCACTTCATCGAGGAGCCTGTCCACGATCTCCTCGGCCTCGTTACGGGTGCTCTCGGGTGGCTGATAATTGTAATATTTCTTCAAGGTGGCCTCAACTTGCTCATCTGAGGGGTCATCATTCGCGAGCCAGATCACGATAAACGCACTGGCCAGCATTGCGTCGTTGAAATTGTAGCGATAGCTCCGGCCGGTAATCGCCCTGATTTTCTTCTCGATTTTTGAGGCCAGGGCCATGATTATTTTCAGCTTCACCCATGTAAGGGCGCGGATGCCACGGCAGTTCTCCTCACAGAGCAGGCGCGTAATCTCGGCGCGGATTTCCTCCCACTCCCCGGCATTCGTAGGCTTGACCATGTTCACGCGAAAAATCCGGTTCTCGTCGGCGACGTTTTCCACGGTGGGATCGATGGCGATAAACCCGAACATATTTTGCATTTTAAATGAATTATAGCCGCCCTCTTTCGTGCCCTTGACCGTGTCCGGTGCGTCGTTACTCGTGTTGACGCGCATCAGGGAAAAGAGATCCTCGCGGTTCTGTTTTTTCTTCGGCGTATCGGCCTCGGCCTCCTCGAACATGATCGCGGTCGCGTCGTGCCTGATTTTGCCGCGGACTCCGGCGACGGTGGACTCGCAGCCGTTGAACCACTCGCAGGCGGCGAGCTTTCTGATAATCAGATTTGCCACCTGCGTTTTGCCGGACTCACTGGGGCCGGTAAGCAGGAGTGCCGGTCTGTTATCGAGCGCACCCGCGAAGGGAGCGAGCACCGACCAGCCGAGACAGCGCACCACGTCGGCCGGCGTTTCAAAGCTCATTTTGAAAACGATGTCTTTGATGCGGGACACCAGCTCGGGCGATACGGGATCGTCGTTGATTCCGATGTCCTTGACGGGCAGGCGCAGATATATTTTCGCGGGATCATATTCGCCCTGCGTGTGGATGCCGTCGTGATAGGATATGCACTCGCCGTCGCGCCAGGCGCCGCGGCCGCGGATGTCGGACTCGTGGAAATCGCGGGCTTGTGAGAGGCGCATGAGATCGTCGATCGCGGTGTCATAGTCGGGGCCACCCTTCGAGGGGTAGAACGCCGACCAGTACGCGCGGCCGGTGAGGACAATCAATTTATTTTTCGATAGTGTGTCGAGGTGCCATTTTACGAGCCTGCCCTCCTGCGTGATGAACACGGCGCGGCCGTCGTCGCCCTGTCCCAGTATCTTGAACGGTTCGGAGATGAGCCCAGACCCGGATTGCCCATTAGAGGGGGGCGGGGCTGAGGAGCCTGGCGGGTTTGGGTCCGGACCCATCTCGGAAACGTCCATGTGATTTTTGGGGTCGAGGGCGTAGGCGGTGAACTCGTCGGGCGTCATGACCTGCAGAACCTCAACGATGTCGGCGCCCTTCGGTTTGAGTGCTCGCGCGGCGGGGAGGGGGCGAATTATTTTTGCGTGTGGAAGAGCCTGCTTGATAGTACGAGCTGCCTTAATTCCGGGCACATCGTCATCAGGCAGAACGTAGACCTCAGCGTCAGCGAGAGCCGACCAATCAGCGAGTCCGGCCTTACCACTCCCGCCCGACCATGACAGGCTCGCAAAGTGATCCAGAACCCCGGCGGCGGCTGCGCATTTTGCGCCTTCGTGCACCAGTAGCGGTTTATCATTTCCTACCTCCACGATGTTGTATATCAGCACCGGCGGGTCAGTCCATTTAAGGCGCTGGCCATCGTACCAAAAGGTGAGCACCTCCTTTTTTTCGCCGGGTTTTTCGAATCGGATGTCAATTCCCTTCACCCCTTCGGGATAGTTATATTTCCACGATCCGGTTATCTCACCTTTTTTGGCGATGAGCGATTTTATCACGTCCTCGAATTCGGCTTTCTTATCGTCGGGAAATGGCTGCGGCTCGGCCTTGCGGGGTTTCCTCTCCCTCTCCGGCTCGGGGATCCCCAGCGTGGCGCGGACTGATTTAAGCTGATCCCGAAATTCAGCGATTCCGTCGAGGAGCCCGCAGAGGGAGAAGATGTCCCACGTTTTATCGCATACCGGGCAGTACAGGCGCGCGCCAGCAGCGTCCTCGTAAAGGACGGCCGAGGGGTGTTCGTCATCGTGCTGGGGGCATTGCCAATTTTTCTCGGTATGGCGTATCCCTCGCGTCTGCATGTACGCGCGTAGCTGGGTGCGGATCGGGGTAAGGTCGGCGCGCATTATTTATTACCGGGGTTTAAAATAAACATAGCCACATGCCTTCCAGTTCCCGGTCCGGGGGATCCGTCCTCGATTGAACACCAGTGAATATCTTTTAAATTGCGAACGCTTGCGCCGATAGTTTCGAGCATCATTAAAACCCATTTATCAATTGGATAAACCAAGACCACCAATTTTCCCTTTTTATATTCTTCAATGCACTTTTTCGCCCAAGCGGTCGGCCCTTTTTTCTTCCCGTCAATGGGATCGACATAGGATCCAAAAGGAGGATTGACATAATTTCTTCTCCCCCACTCGCACCGTAAACCGTCAAATCCCTCCGGCTTCGGATAGGGGCAAGGATCAAAATCAAAATTAAATTCCTTGTGTAACTCTCCCATCAGGTCCGGCGGAGTAAGCCAGTAATGCTTCCCATCTGCCTGATTCCCGTTTTCAAATCCCATCGAGTTTCACCATGCAATCGCCCCCAGCACCTTCACGCCTGCGTCAATACGGTCTGGGGCTCCAAAGCTCTGGCGATACCATACCCCCGCGCCCACTCCGAGATTGCCGTACATGCGCAGATAATTCAATTCCACGCCGTACATCATGTACAGTTTTCGGCTGTCGGAATCGTAGTCACCACCCAGGCTCACGCCGGGGATCAGGATATGGCGGATCTGCCGCTCCGGGAATTTGAATGTGAATTCCTTTTGCGCAATCTCGACATTGTTTATTGCAGTAGCCCTGAATACGGTGTCTCCGATCCACGCCCCGGTAATGCTGATCTCCCCGCAGGTGGCGAGGACATCGGGCGAAACGCCGGGTTTGGTCGTGTGCGATGTCGGCGTCTCTGAGACCGTGATGGGCTGTACCGGCGTCGGGCCAC
>JAQTMD010000159.1 GCA_028714595.1 Candidatus Omnitrophota bacterium | reverse complement strand
GCCGGTAAGTATCAGCGCGGCCACGTTGCGGTAGGAAGGCTGGTTCTCAATCACCTGCGGCGTGATGCTGACGGCGAAGGAGCGGGTCGAGAACGGGTTAAGCGTGGCGCCGTTCCCCGAGAACGCATACCAGTCGCGGGGGACGCCGGTTATGTAGAGCGAGATGTTCTGGTAGGTCGACTCAGTCGGGTTCGTGACCGTGATGGGCGCCGCGACCTCCACTCCCGCGACTCCGTTTATGTCGGGGATGGAGACTACCAAGGCCGACGAGTTCTTCGGCGGTATCGTCGTCGGGGTCCCGGCCGGGTCCACCTTGAAGCAGTAGTCGCGGTTAAGCACGTTGTAGCTCCCGTAAAGTATCGAGAAGGTGTAGGAGTATGTCTTGTTCACGTCAAGGCCGAAGGTCGAGAGGTAGATGTCGAAGTATCCGGTCTCGCCAATCTTCAGCTCGGACGACCCCTGGCTGAGCTTCACGTTTCCCGCAAGAGGCCTCTTTTCCGAGACCGAGAGCGAGAACTTCGCATCAGAGTCCCCGTCGTTCCTCATCCCAAGCTCGAGCGTCTTTGCGGACCCGAGAGGTATGCGCATGCACGAAGGCGATGGCTCGCCCAGGAGGTTCACGTACACCCGCGGGCCGTACACCGAAATCGGGACCGGCACCGGGAATGCGCGCACGCAGCAGTAGTTGGCGTACCTGACCATCAGGGGAACGGTGTAGGCGTTTCCAGGTGCGCCCGACGGGATGCTGACCTTCATCACTACAGTCCTGTAGGCGCCTGCCTTGAGCTCAAACCCGTTCTCGGAGAACGTGGTATCGAAGGGGGAGGACGGTGCCGACAGCGTGATTATGGCATTTGAAGTGCCCTCGTTGCGCACGAAGACGGAATAGCTCAGGGTGTCGCCGGAACGGACGAGTTCGGTCCGGTCGCTGTCAACTGTCGCGCTGACCGCGTTGGCTGACGAGCAGCAGGACGAGGCCTGCGTACCGTAGACCGTCAGGTTGACGTTGAACTGCTTGTCGCAGTTCTGCGAGCTCGCATCTATCGTCACTTGGTAGTTGCCCGCAGTCGCTGAGTCGGTCTGGAGGGTCAGGCTTGGATATGCCGAGGCGCTCGGCGAAAGGAGAAGCGATGAATTGGTGAAGCTCCCATATATCCCATACGGCATCGTTGCTGAAAGAGCGACCCGCTGCTGGGAGTTCGACGGGTTGGACACGAATATCTGGTAGGTCGCGGCGGTGCCGAGGGAGACGTTCCGGTTCGTGTCAACTGCATACGCTGTGAAAAGCTGGCACGAGCCCGAGGCGAGGCAGGAGTCCTGGTAAGGGCTCTGACCCGACGGGCAGCCGCAAAGCGAGGATTTCGGGACCAGCGTGGAATTTGCGTTGCAGAGAAGCGGCTTTGAAAGCGAACAGTTGCCCACCGGAGTGCCGTCGGAGCAGGGTTTGACTATGCAGGCATCGTCCTGGGCGACCATGCCTGACGGGCAGCCGCAAACAGAAGAGAGGTTGACAAGGAGGCCGTTAGGGTTGCAGTAGTATGGCGCAGTTGCCGAGCAGGTGGAGAAGCGCGTGCCGTCCGAACAGTTCGTGGCTGCCTGGCCGCAATCAGCGGGGCAGGTCACCGGGCTTTCCGAGTAGGAGCAGATGCCGTCGCCGCAGTATTGGAGCGGCCCGCAGTCGGCGGGGCAGGTCACCGGGCTTTCACCGGCATTGGTGTCGCAGACCAGGTCGCCGCAGGCAGCTGTGGGGGTTTTGACGGTGATGGTCGCGGGAGTGCAGGATGCCGAGTCAAGTATCGCCGTTGCTTGGTAATTTCCCTTGGACGGGTAGTAGCAGGTGGCCGTGCAGTAGCCTGAAGCGTATCCGCAGTTGAACGCAGCCACGCTCCTGCCGTTTCCGCAGCTGATAACCGCGCCATTGGTGAATTCGGCCCTTCCGGAGAACGTGAGCGTAATCAGGGAGGTCTTGCCGGCGTCAAGAAGGCCGGGGAACGCGGAAAGCGAGCATTGGACCGCAAGAGCGGACGGAAGAAGCAAAGCAAGGAGGAACAGGAAACGCTTCATTTTTTAGCCCCGCAAAGCGCCTCTGGAAATACCCCCGGCGCAAATCTCATTTTGTTAATTTTAGGCAATCGTCGCCTTTTAATAAGAAGCGTTGGACGCAAATCCTATCTCGGAGCCGCTCGGAATCGCCCCCCATTGCCTCCGAAATTCAATAAGGTTTTTAAATCTCTTTAGGCATTGTAATGATACTCAGTCAAAGGGCAAATAGCAGACAGGCTCAAAATGGCTATTTTTAGGTAATTTTTCGCTGGGGCCCAATAATAAAGGAAGAAATGTTAACGGACGCACGAGACTGGCTCCGGTTTTTCGTTTATTGCCAATGAATTGGCACAGTAGCTTAAATCAAAAATGGTTTTTTTGGAGGGAATTTGAAATGGCTGGCAAACCGCACCTGAATCTCATCTTCGTGGGACACGTAGACCACGGCAAGTCAACTACCGTCGGACGCATCCTTTACGACACCGGCGCACTCAGCGAGAACGACCTTCGCAAGCTCAAGGAAGAGGCGGCGAAGCTCGGGAAGGCGACCTTCGAGTTCGCGTTCGCGATGGACCAGCTCAAGGAGGAGCGCGAAAGGGGAGTCACGATTGACATCGCCCACAAGGACTTCAACACCCAGAAGTACTACTTCACAATCATCGACGCACCTGGCCACAAGGACTTCGTAAAGAACATGATTACCGGGGCATCGCAGGCGGATGCTGCCGTCCTCGTCTGTTCCGCGAAGGAGGGAATCCAGGCGCAGACCATCGAGCACGCGTTCCTCCTGAAGGTGCTCGGAGTCGGCCAGTTCATAGTCGGAATCAACAAGATGGACGCGGTCAACTACGACAGGCAGGCGTACGAGAAGACAAAGCTTGAGCTCATAGCTAAGATGAAGCCGATGGGCTACAAGACCGACGCGATACCTTTCATACCGTACTCGGCGTACATGGGCGACAACATCGCAAAGCACGGCGACAAGATGCCGTGGTATTCCGGGCCGACGCTTCTCGAGGCGTTCGACGCTTTGATAGAGCCGAAGAAGCCGCTTGACAAGCCGCTGCGCATCCCCATCCAGGAGGTGTTCACCATCACCGGACAGGGGACCGTGCCAGTAGGGCGCGTCGAGGCAGGCGTTCTCAAGCCGAACACCACCGTAATCGTCATGCCCGAGGGGCTAACAGGCGAGGTGAAGAGCATCGAGATGCACCACCAGTCGCTCACCGAGGCAGTGCCAGGAGACAACATCGGCTTCACTTTGAAGGGAATCGACAAGAAGGCGATAAGGCGCGGCTCCGTGGTCGGATTGCCGGCAAACCCGCCGACAGTCGTCGAGGCGTTCAAGGCGCAGGTCGTCATCCTCAACCACCCGACCGCAATCGGCAAGAACTACACGCCCGTATTCCACCTGCACACGGCCCAGCTTGCGTGCACCATCACCGACATCCTCGA
>JAQTMD010000158.1 GCA_028714595.1 Candidatus Omnitrophota bacterium | reverse complement strand
CTCGACCATGGTGGTCATCGTCCTGACCGCGATCCTGACGGCCTTCATCTTTATCGTCGATTCGGGACTGGCAAAACTGCTCAGCGTCATCTTCAAGGGTTAAATGAAAAACTGGTACGTCGTTCATACTCAGACAGGGCTGGAAGACAAGGTAAAGACGGTGCTGTTGGCCCGCGCCGCGACAAAAGGATTTGAAGAGCAGGTTTCGAGCGTCATCATTCCAACGGAGCAGATATCCGAAGTGCGTTCCGGCAAGAAACGGGTCTCCGAGCGCAGGTTCTTCCCCGGCTACATCCTCGTGGAAATGGACTTGAACGACGATACCTATTCGTTCGTCAGGACGATCCCCGGCGTCACCGGCTTTCTCGGAGCCGGCAAAAAACCCATTCCCCTTCCCCCCGGAGAAATAGATTCGATCCTCAAAAAGACAGAAGAGACGAAACTCAAGCCCAGCCCCAAGACGGTGTTCGCAAAAGGCGAGCAGATCAGGGTCAAAGAAGGCCCGTTCATGAATTTTAACGGTACGATCGACGATATACATCCTGAAAAAGGCAAGTTAAAAGTCAGTATTTCGATCTTCGGCAGGTCTACGCCGGTCGAGCTTGAATACTGGCAGGTCGAAAAGGTCTAACCATGGCAAAAAAGGTAAAAGCACAGGTCAAGTTGCACGTCCCCGGGGCCCAGGCAAACCCGGCGCCTCCGGTCGGCCCGGCACTGGGACAGCACGGCGTCAACATCATGATGTTCTGCAAGCAGTTCAACGAACAGACCAAGGGCCGGGAGGGCTTGACCCTGCCGGTGGTCATTTCGATCTACGAGGACCGCACCTTTACCTTCATCATCAAGAGCCCGCCGTCATCGGTGCTGCTCAAGCGCGCGGCGAATCTCGCAAAGGCCTCCGGAATTGCCGGCAAGGAGACGATTGGCACGGTCACCAGAAAACAGGTCGAAGAGATTGCAAAGCAAAAGATGTCGGACTTGAATACCGGCGACCTGAATACCGCGGTCAGGGTCATTGAAGGCACGGCACGCAGCATGGGGATCAAAGTAGAAGGCTAGGAAACCATGGAAAAGAGAAGCAAGCGGTATAAAGAGTCGGAAAAATCAGCGGATAAGACCCGGGTCTACAAGCTTAAGGAAGCGGTGGCTGCTTTAAAACAGATGAAACCGCCGAAGTTCGACGGTTCCGTCGAGCTGCACATGAAGCTGAACGTCGACCCCAAAAAAAGCGAGCAGATGGTACGGGGCACGGTCGTCCTGCCGCACGGCACCGGCAAAAAAGTGCGCGTGGCCGTGTTCTGCAGGGGCGAGCACGAGAAGATCGCCAAGGATTCCGGCGCCGATTTCGTGGGCGCGAACGATCTGATCGACAAGGTGTCCGCCGGGTTCATGGACTTTGACTGCGTCATTGCAACCCCCGAGATCATGAAAGACTTGTCCAAGCTCGGCAAGGTCCTGGGTCCCCGGGGCCTGATGCCCAGCCCCAAGACCGGCACGGTCACCAATGACATCGCCAAGGCCATCGAGGACGTGCGCCGCGGCAAGGTAGAATTCCGCGTCGACAAGCAGGGCGGCCTGCACCTGGCCGTCGGCAAGATCTCGTTCGACGAAGATAAGATCTGCGACAACGCATCCACCGTCATCACCGCCGTAAACGAGGCGAAACCGGCCACCGTGAAAGGGAAGTTCGTCGAGAGCATGCACCTCTCTTCGTCGATGAACCCGGGCCTTCGCCTGGAGGCATAAGCGTTAACCCATGAAAAAACTCAGCACGATCTTTAAGGAGACATCGGCCGGCCGTATCAAAAAGAACATCAAGGATTCCGCGGCCTTTTTTATCCTCCGGTATTCGAAGCTTTCGGGCCCGGACCTGAACTCGCTGCGCAAGGCGCTGCGAACGATCAGTTCCGAGCTGTTCGTCGCCCGCAACACCATCGCCCGCCGCGTCCTGAAAGACTCCGGCAATGAAAACCTCTCGGCTCTCGTCGACGGCCCGTGCGGCTTCGTGTTCTCGGGCAAAGAACCGGTCGAAACGTCGAAGGTCCTGTATAATTTTTCAAAAGACCACGAGGGAATGAAAGTCGAGGGCGGCCTGCTTGCGGACCGTATCTTAAGCAAAAAGGATTTCGAGTCCCTGGCAAAGCTTCCGTCCCGTCAGGTGCTCTTGACCCAGACCGCGATTGCGTTAAAATCGCCGATCAGCAGCCTGGTGTTCGTCTTAAAGGGCAATTTACGTTCTCTGGTCAATTGCCTGGACCAGATTAAAAATAAAAAACAATAACAGGAGGAGAAGAAATGGCAAGCGAAAAGCTCGATGGAGTCATCAAAACGATTGAAGAGATGTCGGTCCTTGAACTGGCCGACCTGGTCAAAGCGCTCGAAGAGAAGTTCGGCGTCAGCGCGGCCATGCCCATGATGGCAGGACCTATGGCCGGGGCTGCAGCCGGCGGTGCGGCGCCCGCGGCCGAAGAGAAAACGGCCTTTTCCGTGGTCCTGACCGCTGCCGGAGCCAACAAGATCGCCGTGATCAAGGAAGTCCGCGCCATCACCAGCCTCGGTTTGAAAGAGGCCAAGGACCTGGTCGACGGAGCGCCGAAGCCGGTCAAAGAAGGCTGCACCAAAGAAGAAGCCGAAGACATCAAAAAGAAACTTACCGCGGCAGGCGCAACCGTAGAATTGAAGTAGGGACGTTCCTGATATAACTATATAGGTAAGCGTTTTTGAAAGCGGCCGCATAATTCGTACGTGAGAACGGAGCAGGGATGACGAAACGTAAGAATTTCGCAAAATTCAAGGAAGTATATGATCTTCCGGACCTTCTGGAGATCCAGGTAGCATCGTACAAGGATTTCCTTCAGGCCGAAGTCCCCGAACACGAGCGCAAGAGACAGGGACTCCAGGAAGTCTTCGAGGAGATATTTCCCATCGAAAGCCAGGACCGTTCGGTTCGCCTTGAGTTCATAAGCTACAGCCTGGGAAAGCCCAAATACGACGTCGTGGAATCGAAGAAACGGTCGCTGTCGTTCGCGTCGCCGCTCAAAGTCAAGTTCAGGCTTACCACGCCCAAGGACACGAAAGAACAGGATGCCTATTTCGGCGAGCTTCCGCTCATGACCAAGACAGGCAGCTTCATCATCAACGGGGACGAGCGCGTCGTTGTCAGCCAGCTGCACCGTTCGCCGGGTGTCTCGTTCGAGGAAGAGCAGCATCCGACCGGCAAGAAAATATTCTACGGCAGGATCATCCCGTACCGCGGTGCATGGCTTGAGTTCAAGTACGACCTGACCGAGACCATCATCGCCTACGTCGACCGCCGCAAGTCCTTTGCTGCGACGCAGATCCTGCGCATCCTCGGTTTCTCCGGGGACGAAGAGATCATTCGGGCGTTCGGCAAAGACCATGCCGAGATCCGCAACACCCTCAAGAAAGACCTTACCAAGAACAAGGAAGAGGCGTACCTGGATTTCTACCGTAAGATGCGGCCGACCGAACCGGTCACCAAGGAAGGCGCCGAGACCCTGTTCTTCAGACTTTTCTTCGACCCTGCGCGCTATG
>JAQTMD010000157.1 GCA_028714595.1 Candidatus Omnitrophota bacterium | reverse complement strand
AGGCTGTAGTCTTCTTTGTAGGGAAGGTCTGTATGGCTTCCGTAGGCCTTATCGCTGGAGGCAATGACCAGGCCCTTGATCATTGTATTGTTCCGTGCTGCTTCCAGCATATTCCAGGTCCCGCGCACGTTTGCAGAAATTGCAAGAGCGGGTTTGCGCAGGCATTCGCCTACGATGGCCCAGGCAGCCAGATGAAAGATAAACTCGATCCGACGTGTGAGTAGTATCCGTTCGATGAGCTTTGCGTCCTCGACACTGCCTTTAAAGATAGATACCTTCCGTACTTCGTCCCTGGTGAGTATGGTCTCTTTTCTTCGTACCCTGATGTCAAGGCCGGCGACCTGTGCCCTGCGCTCAAGCAGGAACCTGGTCAGCCACGAACCAAGGAAGCCTTCGTATCCGGTGACCAGGACCCGTTTTCCTTCCCAGAAATCTCTCTTCATGCTTACCATACCTTCCACGGAGCGCTCTGGGTCTGCCAGAGAGAATTTAACAGGTCGAGCTCGCGCTGCGTATCCATGCACTGCCAAAAACCGGTGTGCACGTTGACGTTCAGCTGCTTGTCGTGCGCCAGCCGCTCGAGCGGTTCGCGCTCAAGGTAACAGCCGGGATCGCCGCTCAAATACTCCAGGAATTTTCTCTTAAAGACAAAAAAACCGCCGTTGATAAACCCTTCGGTGGTCTGCGGCTTTTCGCTGAACCGCACTGCCAGGCCCTGGCGGACAATGATCTCGCCGAACCGCGATGACGGATGCACGGCACAGACCGTGCCGACTCTCTTGCGCGCCCGGTGAAAATCATAGAGCTTGCGTATATCGATGTCGGCAACGCCATCGCCGTAGGTCAGCATAAAATCATCATCGGTTAAGTATTTCTCGATGCGTTTGACCCGGGCACCGGTCATCGCGTTTTCCCCGGTGTCAACCAGCGTGACGGTCCAGTCTTTTTCCAGGTGGTCGGAATGGAATTTGACCGCGTGCTTCGTCCCAAGCGTGACCGTACAATCGTTGTTCATGACATGGTAGTTCAAGAAATACTCTTTGATCATTTCCTTCTTGTACCCCAGGCACAGGATAAAATCCTTGAAACCGTAGAACGAATACAGCTTCATGATATGCCAGAGGATCGGCCGGCCTCCCACCTCCACCATCGGCTTAGGGCGCATTTCCGTTTCTTCCTTGAGGCGCGTTCCGCGTCCGCCGCAAAGAATAACCACCGGTACTTTTTTAGTCATAGGTCAGCTCCTGTAGCGGCCTGGCACAGAGCACGCGCAGCAAGGTTTTCTTTAAACGAGACATGCCAGGACAGATATAGACCGCGTCTATTTTTTTCTTTTGTTTAGCCAGGACAAGCAGGATAGCGCGCAGCGCAACCAGCTGTTTTCCAACGACGATGGTCCTGATATTGCCGTGCTGCCGCAGGCTGTCAAGCACATCGCGCGGCACCCCGGGATCAGCCACGACCCAGAGCCAGTGCCCTTTACGCGCAAGAGAAAGATACAGGCCTATCGCCGGCCCAAAATCATTGCGCGCGAAAGCGGCGGCTTCAAGGATGCAGGCAAAACGCTTCGGGGCTCCCCAGCGTTCTTCAAAGAGTCTCTTATTTTTTTCAAAAAGCTTCTTTCGCGTATCGTCGGCAAACGTCGAATGCTCGCGGTGCCAGACATAGCTCGCTTTTGAGATCACGCAGCGAAAACCGGCTGCCTGCGCCCGGCGGCAGTAATCAGTGTCCTCGAAATACCCGTGGCCGAATGCTTCATCAAGCACGCCGATGCGCTGGATGACCTCCCGCCTGACAGCCATGCAGAATCCCACGCAGCTGGCCACGTCCACGAACGTTCCGGCATCTTTAACAAGTGAGCGGGAAAACTCTTCAGGGCCCATGCCCTTGCCGGGGTGCAGCCCGTAGGTGTTGCTTGAGGGACCGATGATACCGATGTCTCGATGCCCGGCAAACAGCGATTCTATCTCGTCAAGCCAGCCCGCGGTCACGACGGTATCATTGCTCAAGAGACAGGCGAACTCTTTTCGCGAACGGCCAAGACCGGCATTCGCCGCCCTGATATACCCCTGGTTCGGGCTTAATCTGATTATTTGAATGTCTTTACCCTGGTGCTGGCGGCAAAACTGCCTGAGGAACACGCCGGTCGCCTCCGCGCTTCCGTTGTCAACGAGCAGTACCGTATCCTGCTGCCTGAAATTCTTCAGTACGCTCTCAAGGCAGCGCTTGGTCAGCTCTACGTTGTCATAGACGGTCACGATGATATCGCAGGCCATGTGCTACCTCACCAGGCGCTTGACTGCATCGAAAGCCTCTTCGACGCTGATAGACTTGAGGCAGATCCGGTCGTTTACGCATTCCGGCAGCTTGAATCTGCGGTAGCACGGCCGGCAGGAAACGGCATGGGTCAATACCACCGCCCGTTTCTCGTCAGTCGGGTACGGGCCGTAGACTTTCTCGTCGACCGGGCCGAAAAACGCCACGATCTTTTTGCCGAACGCGTCGGCAAAACGCAAAGGGCCGGTGTCATTACCGATAAAGAGATTGATGCGTTCGATAAGCGCCACGGTCTCGGGTAAGCTGCGGTCGCAGAAGTCGAAGATCCCTGCCCGGTCACTGATAGGCCCGAGGACTCCCTGCACGTCATCTTTTTCTTTTGGTCCGGCAAAAATAAATATGGTCGCTTTCAGTTCCTTGCGCAGCCGCTCGATAAGCTCGCGGAATTTCTCCGCCGGCCAGCGCTTGACATACGCGTCTTTACCGAAAGCGTCCCCTCCGCAGCAAGCGATACCGATGACCAGTTCATGTGGCCCTAATCCGCTTGAGCGAAAGAATTGTTCGGCCCAGGACCTGCTCTCGTCGTCGGCTTTGATCTGCAGACCGAAGCTTTGGGGCTTGAGCCCGAGCAGGCGCAGGACATCAAGGTAATAGTCGACGACATGTTTTTCAGAGTAGCCGTCGATTTTTATTTTTTTATTCAGAAAAAAGCAGCGGTTCTTGTAATCCAGGCCGATGCGAAGCGGGATGCCTGCGCACCAGGCGTAAAAACCGTACTGGGTGTTCAGGGAGAGGTCGATGCAGAGCTGTATATGCTCCCGGCGTATGTCCGCTATAAGAGAGGAGAACTTCTTCCACCACGCCGCAAGCGAATGTTTCTTGAGCCGCACCCACTCATCGCGGTCATAGACGAATGTCTTGTAAATAAAAGGCTGTGACGAGAGGATCTTGGCTGTCTTTGGATTGCAGAGATAATAGAATCTTACGCCGGGATACGCATCCAAAAGGTTACGGATAAGGCTGGTGGAGAACAGACAATCGCCGATGCCGAAGGGGTTGTTGATCAGAATGGACGAAAAGCCCGCCATTATCTGCGCCTGGCTTTCTTTATTGCCTGTTCAAAAAGCTCGTCGATCCTGTCGATCAGGTCATTGCGCTGCTGATTGGCGAGGTCGATCTTTCCCTTTACCTGTCCGACGTAGGACAGGGTAACGTCTTTTCTTCGCGCCTCGTCTTCCAGATGCCAGAGCTCGATGTTCTTTTGCGCCAGAGCCGAGATCGCCTCCGCGATGCTGGATGATCTCAGGATCCTGCCCATGGCCTCTCGCGGGTTATAG
>JAQTMD010000156.1 GCA_028714595.1 Candidatus Omnitrophota bacterium | reverse complement strand
CGTGGTGGTGGTCGCGCACGACCTTTCTCCGTCGGACACCGCGGCCATGCACAAACAGCACGTCTCGGCCTTCGTCACCGACATCGGCGGCAAGACCTCGCACACCGCGATCATGGCCAAGTCGCTCGAGATCCCGGCGGTGGTGGGGACCGTGGAGGCGACCGCACGGATAAAATCAGGCGACACGCTCATCGTAGACGGCTCGATGGGCGTCATAATCATCAATCCCGACGAGGAGACGCTGCGTGTCTACCAGGAAGAGGAGGAGAAGCTCAAAGGCGTCGCCGAGCGGTTCGTAAGCGTCAAGGACCTGCCTGCGCAGACCACCGACGGACACGCCGTCGAGATCGCCGCCAACATCGAGCTGCCCGAAGAGATACCGTCCATCAAGATCCACGGGGCGCAGGGGATAGGATTGTACCGGACCGAGTATTTCTACATGAACCGCAAAGACGCCCCTACCGAAGAAGAGCAGTTTGCGGCCTACAAGCAGGTCGCCGAGGAGATGAAACCCGCCCCCGTCATCATCAGGACCCTGGACCTGGGAGGGGATAAATTTTTATCGCAGTTCGAGATGCCCAAGGAGATCCAGCCGTTCCTGGGGTGGCGGGCGATCCGGTTCTGCCTGGCGCGGCCCGACGTCTTTAAACTCCAGTTGCGCGCCATCCTGCGCGCCTCGGCGTTCGGCAAGCTTAGATTGATGTACCCGATGATCTCCGGCATCGAGGAGCTGAAGCAGGCCAACGACATATTGAAGTCCTGCAAGGACGAGCTGCGCAGCGACCGCATCCCGTTCGACGAAGAGATCGAGGTCGGGGTGATGATCGAGGTGCCTTCGGCGGCGGTGACCGCGGACCTATTGGCGAAAGAGGCGGATTTCTTTTCCATCGGCACCAACGACCTCATCCAGTATTCGCTGGCCGTGGACCGTACCAACGAGAAAGTCGCTTACCTGTACGAGCCGGCGCACCCGGCCGTGCTGCGCATGGTCAAGTCCGTCATCGAAGCCGCGCACGCAAACTCCATCTGGGTGGGGATGTGCGGAGAGATGGCCTCCGACGAGCTCTTTACGCTGGTCCTGTTGGGCCTGAACCTTGACGAGTTCAGCGTTTCGTCGCTCTCCATCCCGCAGATAAAGTACATCATCAGGGCGGTCAGCTTCGAGGATGCGAAAAAAATTGCGCAGGAAGCCTTGAGCCTGTCGACGACCAAGTCCGTGGAAAAGTTCATGCGCGAAAAGCTCAAAGAGGTCCTTAAAATCTGACGATGAAAGCACTGATCCTTGCCGCGGGCTATGCCACGAGGCTCTATCCGTACACCAAAAATTTCCCCAAGCCGTTACTCAAAGTCAACGACGTGCCGATCATCCAGTACCTGGTGGAAAAACTCGACGGGCTCGCAGGCCTTTCCGAGATCCTCGTGGTCACCAATGCGCGTTTTGCCCGGAATTTCGAGGCATGGAAGCGCACCCTCCGCACCCGGAGCAGGGTCACCGTCATCAGCGATTTGACCACGACCGTCGAAGAAAGGCTCGGCGCGGTCGGCGACATGTATTTCGTGCTGCAACGGACCGGGTATGACGATGATTACCTTGTCCTCGGCGGGGACAATTTCTTCGAGGAACCGCTCGACGGGTTCGTGCAGCATGCGCGCAGGCGCCGCTCGTCAGCCACCATCGGCGTCTGCGACATACGGGACAGGGACGAGGCGCGTAATTACGGCGTGGTGAGGCTTTCAGGCGACAAAAAAATCACCGAGTTCTCTGAGAAACCGGAACGCCCGGCGAGCAGCATCGTGGCGATGTGCCTGTACTATTTCCCACGGCGCACCACGCGGTTTCTCAAAGACTATATGAGCGATGAAACGCAGCATTCGGATGCCGCGGGCGCGTACATCCGGTGGCTGACGGATTGCTGCACGGTCTACGGCTTCATGTTCTCCCGTTACTGGGCAGATATCGGCAGTATCACTACGTATCAAAAGCTGGCGCACATCGTACAGGGAGGAAAAGGAAGATGAAAGACCATTTTTTCTTTACGTCGGAATCGGTAGGCGAGGGGCATCCGGACAAGGTCTGCGACCAGATCTCGGACGGCGTGCTCGATGAAGTCCTGAAACAGGACACCAAAGGCCGCGTGGCCTGCGAGACTTACGTCACCATGGGGCTGTTGATCGTCGGCGGCGAGATCACCACCCACGCCTACGTGGACATCCAGAAGATGGCGCGCGGCATCATCAAGGAGATCGGCTACACGCACCCGAAGTACGGGTTCGACCACCATACCTGCGCCATCGTCAATACCATCCACTCGCAGTCGCCGGATATTTCGCAGGGCGTCGATACCGGCGGGGCAGGAGACCAGGGCATCATGTTCGGGTATGCCTGCAAGGAGACCGAGGAGTACATGCCCCTGGCGATCATGCTTGCCCACCGCTTGGTCCGCCGCATGGCCGAGGTGCGCAAGACGCATATCCTGAAATACCTGGGGCCTGACTGCAAGTCGCAGGTCACCATCGAATACCAGGGCGGCAGGGCAAAACGAGTCGATTCCGCGGTCCTTGCCTGCCAGCATACCGACGAGGTCCTGGATGCTACGGGGGAGCACATCACTTCGCAGGCGCGCGCCGAGATGATCAAGGTCATTGCTGACCCGGTGCTCAAGGGTTTAAGCGATAAAAAGACCAAGTATTACGTCAACCAGACCGGCAAGTTCGTGGTCGGCGGGCCGCAGTCCGACACCGGCATGACCGGCCGCAAGATCATCGTGGACACCTATGGCGGCACGGTGCCGCACGGCGGGGGCGCGTTTTCCGGCAAAGACCCGACCAAGGTCGACCGGTCGGCGGCATACATGTGCCGGTACATCGCCAAGAACATCGTGGCCGCAGGGCTGGCCGAACAGTTCCTGGTGCAGCTTTCGTACGTCATCGGTTATGCAGACCCGCTCTCGGTCTTCGTGAACGCTTATGGCACGGGAAAGATCTCCGACGAGAAACTCGTCAAGCTCATCCGCGAGAATTTTGACCTGACGCCGCGCGGCATCATCAGGTCGCTGGACCTCTTGCGGCCGATCTTTCGCAAGACCGCCTGCTTCGGCCATTTCGGCAGGACCGAACCCGAGTTCACCTGGGAACTGACGGATAAAGCCGCGACGTTAAAGAAACAGGCGGCGAGGATGTAGAAAGGGCCGCCGCGTCACCAGTTATACGGGAGAAAATAATGAAATACGACGTAAAGGATCTAAAGCTTGCAAAAAAGGGAGCATTGCGTATCGAGTGGGCGCGCAACAACATGCCGGTGCTGGGCCTCGTGGCTCAGAGGTTCAAGAAGGAGAAGCCGCTGGCGGGACTGACCATTGCCGCCTGCCTTCATGTCACCACCGAGACCGCGGTACTCATGGAAGTCCTGAAGGCCGGCGGTGCCCGGGTGGCGGTGTGCGCATCAAACCCGCTGTCCACGCAGGACGACGTGGCTGCGTCGCTGGCGGCGCACCTCAAAGTTCCCGTGTTCGCCATCAAGGGAGAAGACACCAGGACGTACTACAAACATATCCAGGCCGCGTTATCGTACGGGCCGAATATCACCATGGATGACGGGGCAGACCTGGTTTCGACCCTACATCAGAACCCCCGGAAATATTCCCGGAGGCCTATCGTGGGCGGCAC
>JAQTMD010000155.1 GCA_028714595.1 Candidatus Omnitrophota bacterium | reverse complement strand
CTTTGAAGGGCGCCATGCGCAAGGCCAATGACCTCAAGGCCCGGATCGCGCTGATCCTGGGAGACGATGAGCTGAAGCTGAACGCCGTCGCCCTGAAGGACATGAAGACCGGCGCGCAGGAAAAAATTTCCCTTGAGCAGCTGGTCGGCCGTTTGGTTGATCTTACCCGCGAGCGCTGACGTCTTCACCCGTTTTTCCCTGATCGATTAACAGAGGAGCATCATGCTGCGCACACATACCTGCGGTCAGTTGACCGCACACGAAGCAGGAACAGAGGTCACCCTCTGCGGCTGGGTGAACAGCCGCCGCGACCACGGCAAGCTCATCTTCATCGATCTGCGCGACCGCTGGGGACTGACGCAGGTGACCATGATCCCGCGGGACCTGGGCGACGATTATCAGAAAGCCAAGGGACTGCGCAGCGAATTCGTGCTCGCGGTGACCGGCACGGTCAATAAGCGGCCGGAAGGCACGGTCAATCCCAAGATGCCCACCGGCGAGATCGAGGTCATCGCTTCCCAACTTGAAGTCCTCAACCCCAGCCTCACGCCGCCGTTCGAGACCAACGATGATACCGAGGTCACCGAAGAGATGCGGCTGAAGTACCGGTACCTTGACCTGCGCCGCCCGAAAGTCTTCAGGAATTTCCTCTCGCGCTCCCGCCTGTATCAGGTCATCCGTTCTTTTTTGAACAGCCGCGATTTTATCGAGTGCGAAACGCCCATCCTGACCAAGTCCACGCCCGAAGGCGCGCGCGACTACCTGGTGCCGTCGCGCCTGAACCCGGGCGAGTTTTACGCCCTGCCGCAGTCCCCGCAGCTGTTCAAACAGATCTTCATGGTCTCCGGCGTCGAACGGTACTATCAGATCGCCAAGTGTTTCCGCGACGAGGACCTGCGCGCCGACCGCCAGCCGGAATTCACCCAGCTGGACCTTGAGATGTCGTTTATCGACGAAGAGGATATCTACGGTTTATTCGAAGCCCTGATGGCCGCGATCTTCAAAGAGCTTAAAGGCATCGATTTAAAGACCCCGTTTCCGCGCATGAGCCATGCCCAAGCCATGGAGCGTTATCAGTCCGACAAGCCGGACCTGCGCAAGGAAACCAATACCGAATTCGCGTTTCTCTGGGTAACGGAATTCCCGCTGTTCAAGTATAACGATGAAGAGAAACGCTGGGAAAGCGAGCATCATCCGTTCACGAATGTCGTCCCCGGGGATGTGTCGCGGCTTGACGGCACGGACCTGAATAATATACGTTCACGCGCCTATGACCTGGTGCTCAACGGTACCGAGATCGGTTCCGGCTCCATCAGGATACACGACCAGAAGCTGCAGGAGAAGATCTTTTCCATCATCGGTATCGAAAAAGAAGAGGCGCAGAAGCGCTTCGGCTTCCTGCTTGAGGCGTTCCAGTACGGCGCCCCGCCGCACGGCGGGTTTGCCTTCGGCATAGACCGGTTGCTGGCGATCGTCGCCGGCCAGGATTCCATCCGCGAGATGATCGCGTTTCCCAAGACGCAGAAGGCGTTTTGCCCGCTCAGCAGCGCGCCGTCGCCGGTAGATAAGAAGCAGCTGGAGGAACTGGGCATTGTGGTCAAGAAAGCCAAATAACGGAGGTTTGTAATGAACAGAGGCAGGGGAATCTTGGCGGCGATCTGCGCGACGGCAGCGATATGCTCGGGCTGCGCAGTGCGTACGTATACCGTGTATAAAGACCGGGTCGACCAAGACCTGTCTGCCGGCAATCGCGGCTTTATCGGCGGCGCTCCTCCGGCAGTCGGAACAACGGAGCCGCAGAAGACCGAGCGTAAAGTCATTGAGGTCGAGATACCGATGCTTCGTTACAGGAAGAAGCAGCCGGCGCAGAAGCCGGCAGGTTCGGGCGGGACCGCAGTGTCTTCCGGGCAGGGGCCGGGGGTGATCGAGTACACCGTGGCTGCGCCGTCCGGACCCGCTGCCGTAGTGGAATACACGGTCCTGACCAACGATACCTTGCAGAAGATCTCTAAAAAGTTCTACGGCACGGCGAAAAAGTGGAAAACGATATTCGATGCCAACAAAGAGAAGCTGAAGAGCCCCGACAGGATCCGTCCCGGCCAGGTCCTGCAGGTCCCGCTGGAAGCCGACGCCGCCCCTGTCGGAGAAAAACCCTTTGAGCCGGCCGAGAACTTGAAATGACCGGTCCTTGACGGAATGGAACGCAAGATAAAGCTTAAAAGCCTCGCCGAAGCCCAGTCGCTCCTCGGGCCGTTTGACCGGAACCTCAAAGCCGTTGAAAAGGAATTCAGGGTAAAGCTCGCGCTTCGGGGGGAATACCTCAAGCTCTCCGGGTCCCTCAACGATGTCAAGCGGGCCGCTGACCGCATCCAGACGTTGATCGCGGGATTTGAAGCTCAACGGCCGTCGCAGTCTCTCACGGACGTCCGCCGGAAGGTCCCGATCATGAAAAAACAAAAACAAGAACCCGCCGACCGGGAACCGCGCGCGGCAATAGGGCGGGGAATGCTTACCAAGCCCATCGGCCCCAAGACCAAGGGGCAGCGCGAGTATTTCGAGGCGATGAAGAAATACGACATCGTCTTCGGCATCGGGCCCGCAGGCACCGGAAAGACCTACCTTGCCATGGCCAGCGCGGTCGAGGCGTTAAAAGGGGGGCTGGTCCGCCGCATCATCCTGACACGGCCTGCCATCGAAGCCGGGGAGTCGCTGGGTTATTTGCCCGGCGACATGTACGAAAAGATCTCGCCGTACTTACGGCCGCTCTACGACGCGCTCTATGACATGATGGAGGCGGAACGCATCGAAAAATACCTGGAGACGGGCATCATCGAGGTCGCACCCCTGGCGTACATGCGGGGCAGGACCTTGAACGACGCCTTCATCATCCTTGACGAGGCGCAGAACGCCACGCACGAGCAGATGAAGATGTTCCTGACGCGCCTGGGGTATGATTCCAAGGCGGTCATCACCGGCGACATCACCCAGAGCGACCTTCCCGGCGGAAAACCGCTCGGGCTTTTGCAGGCGATGGAAGTGCTCAAGGAAATCGAAGGCATCAAATTCATCTATTTCTCCGGGGCAGACGTGGTCCGCCACGAGCTGGTCCAGAAGATCATCGAGGCCTATGAAAAGACGCTTGCTGGCAGATAAACTTTCGGTAGGTACGGGCAGTTTCAAATTTTCGTTGAAGGCATACCCGGTTTTCCTCTACGTTGTCGTAGCGCTTTTATTGTTTGCCTTCTCGTGGCTGGTGCGCGTCAACCTGGCAGTGCCGTTGTTTTTGCTCTGCCTCATCGGTTATCTGAAATTCCTGCACCGGGAACTGGGGCATCCCATAAATCTCCTGAACGTATCGTTTTTGTACGTCATCATCATAGCGGCGAGCTACGGCGTGCTGGTCAATGACTTGCCGGTCTTTTTCATACCGTTTGCCCTGGTTTCGATGCTCTCGGCGTTACTGTTCAGCGACCGCATCGTCACCTTTGTGCTCACCGTGGCATCCGCAGTGACCGTCGCATACTTTACGCCCGAACCCCGGCATGTCAGCCTGTTGTTCCTTACCAGCGGCATGCTCTCCGGCATCCTGGTATTTGACGCGCGCCGCAGGAACACCATCATCAACACGGGCGTTCTGGTCGGGGTCGTTCAGTCCCTGACCTACGCGCTGATCAAGCATTTTCATTTCGTCAATCCCGACCAGTTGCT
>JAQTMD010000154.1 GCA_028714595.1 Candidatus Omnitrophota bacterium | reverse complement strand
GAAGCCGAAGACGGGAAGGAAGCTCGGCGACAAGAGCGACCCGATTCCCGTTACCAAACAGTCTGTGGAATACGTGTTCCGGAAGGTGGTGCAGGATACGAGCTGGCGCCAACGGCTCAAAGCCTACGTATCGGAAGAGCTCGGGAAGGAATTCCCCGAACCGTCTACCTGGGAGTGGCTCAGCATCACCGCTGTTGACGGCGGGAGGGGCGCTGATACGGCCGCTCAGGCCGAGGTGTTCAAGAACAGACAGGAGATAGAGACCTGGATCGCCGGCCTCCTGAAGCGGCTGAACGATTACGCCAGGGCAGCCGAGAGCGAAGTGATCATGCGTAAGGCATTCTTCGAGATCGAGAAGGCCTCCAAGAAGCTTACTCCCGATTTCCAGAAATTTGCCGTAAGTGTCGAAGAGGCGGTAAAACGGCTCCCTGAGATCGATGCATACGCAAAACAGGCCCCGCAGGCGATCGCCAATGCGAAAAGAGATAAAAAGTGGGACGACCTGTACAACATCCGTGACAGGATCGGGTATTTCGTGAGGGTCTATGTCAGGATCCTCCCCGATAACGGTCCGATCGGTCAAAAAAAGCTGGCAACGAAGGCAGCGCTCAAGCAGTCATGGAATGATGTGGCAAAGGCGCTGAAGGATATACCAAAGACCATTCAGGATGAGTTCGCCACCCAGGCATCTGCGCCCCAATACAGAACCTCGATTTCATTGGCCACGACCTCCCCGAATCTCATCAGTATCGATGAGGCTGCGATGAGGCTGCACCAGGCAAAGACCCTTCAGGACATGGAGACCGAGGCAAAGATCATAACGGAAGACGCCGCGAAAAAGTACAAGACCTTTGAGGAGCAGTACAACAAAGAGAATCCGGTCGGCGATTATCATCCTGCATATATCTCCCGGCGCGATGCCATAAACCAGGCGAACGCGAACCAGAGAAAGGTCCTGGAGGCGCAGATCGCTGCATGTAATCAATACTGCCGTTGGACTAGCGGCGCCAACCCCTGTGGCGCAGATGGCGGCAAGACCTGGGAGAGATGCTTCAACAGTGCTTCGGATGCCATACGTGCCTGGGAGAAAACAGCCTGGAAGCCGTACGAAGATCTGCAAACGGAAAGAAAGAACTACGATGCAAAGCGGGGGCTTTATGCCGGCAATGTCCAGCTTCAATATAATACCCTGGTCCGGGCGATCGGCAGATCAGCGAATGAAGAGCGGGCGCGGTTCGCTGATATGGATAAGCTAAAGAAGGAAGCCCTGGAAAAGCTGGCGGCGGTCGATCAAAGCGTCCCGACCTTTTATCCCGTGACCCAGACAAAGAACTACCAGGTGACGGCTGCGGACACGAAGCAGTACCTCAATAGCCTCAGGAGCCAGAAACCCGACGGTTACCTGGGCCTGCCGAAGATGAAGTTCCCGAAGTGGGGAGAGAACGGGGCGGCGGTCATCGACTATATCGAGGGCATCAAGAGAAAGATATCCAACGAGAGCAACAGCTCCTATCAATTGAATGAGAACCATAAACGCGCCATGGAGTATATAGGCAACCTTAAAAAGTACCTCATTGAAAAGGACCGGTACGCACAGGAGATCGCGGAGGCAAAAGAGAGGATATACGCCCTGAAACTGCAGTCCGATCCCAAGGCGCAGGCGATCACGGGCATTGAAAAAAGGGTTACCGATATGAAGGATGTGGAGAAGCTGGCGCTTGAGGTCGAGACCGAGATGAACAACAGGCTGATGGCCGACAACCAGAAGCAGCTTGCCAGCATACAGGACGACCTGGCCTATCTCGAAAGCCTGCGCAAGAAGGTAGACTACTGGAGCGGGGCGATCCAGATGTATTCCACGCCTTTATACAAGTTCGGCGGCTCGGTCAATGCCGCCATGGTGTCCGTAGCAATGGCCACCGAGGGCAGTTCCGGCTCCAACAGGCGCACGTTCCTGGCGCCTTCCCCGTCGGATCTGAACCTCTTTGACAAGGCGAAGGCGACCGCCGCAGCGGACGCGCTCCTGAAGGATATCGCGGTGACCGGCATCGCCAAGTGGGACCCCAACGGAGATACGGGGCTTAAGGCCATGCTGGAGAAGAAGGCAGCGGAGATAAGGAATTACTACATAGATACTCCCGATTACGCCATCGTGAACGGCAACGTTGTCTATGCCGCGAGGATCGCAAAGATGGCGGCCGACGTGAAGGCAATCCCGACAAGTTCCTACGGAAGCTACACATACAAAGAAGGCATCAGGAACCGCACGTTCGACGAGAAGCTGGGCGCCGCGCTCAGAAACGGCACCGCCTTTGCGATGGATATAGAGATGAAGACAAATTCCGACGAACAGACGGTATCGGTAGCGCTCGATACGGCCAAAGGGTTGGCGGCGAACCACAGGAATGCCGCGATCAAGACGGCGTCCTCCGATCTGGTAAAAGCGATCGACGAGCACGTGAAGCGCTACAACGCGCATACAGCCCAGGAAGCGAAACAGCGGGCCATAGATTACGCCAAGGCCGAGGCGGAGATGAAGCTTCAGAACGAGTGCCTGGCCAAGGGAGGGGTGTATACGAACGGCAAGTGCACCACCATGCCGGCAGGGCCAGGCCAGGCAGGACGTCCGGGGCAGCCCGGGCAACAGGCAGGAATGGGTACTGGAACTTCTCCCACGGGGACAGGGGCAGGGACACCTCCGGCAGGCATGGGCCCCATGACCGCACAGGGAGGGCCGGGCGCTGCAACTCCTCCGACAGGTGCAGGCCAGATGACGCAGCCGGCCGCACAGGGAGCCGGAGCGCAACCGCAAGCCTCCAGTGGCACAGGCCCGATGATGGCCAAGGCAGGAACTCAGCCGATGGCGCAGCCGCAGACACCCGGTGGACAGACCCCGCCCGCAACGCTACCAGCGGGTATGACCCAAGGTCCCGCACAGATGGCCGGACAGCCGCAAGGAACACCTCCGGCATCGCCACCCTCTGGCGCTCCCCAGATGACCCCTTCGCAGAGCGGTTCTGCCGCAAAAGCCCAGACTGCTCCTGCAGGTCCTGCAGCAGGGCAGCCCACTCCTCCGTCAGGGCCACCGCAGGGAGCAGCCCAGTCACAGGTGCAGACACCCGCTGCCGGGCCCGGCGCGCCGCAACAGGCGCCTTCCGCTCAGCAGCCGAAGCCAGCTGCCACTCCTTCCATGGCTCCGCAGGCGCCTTCGGCTCAGCAGCCCAAAACCAGTGCCACCGGTTCCATGCCGCAACAGTCCGGCATGGGTCCCATGGCCTCCGTACAGAGTAAAAGCAGCCCGCCGAAGGCAGTAGACCTGACCCCGAAGGTAAAAGAGCTTTACAACCAGCTCAAGCAGGCATATGAATCGAAGAGCACATCGGGAGTTGCGCGGTGCCTGAGCAGCCAATGGGGGTCCAGCGACGGGGGGAGCGTTTCCGACCTCCAGAGGAATCTGCAAAAGATATTCACCATGTTCGATGAGGTAAAGTTCAATATTCAGAACATGCAGATAAATAAGGTGAACGAGACGAAGTACAAGGTAAGCTACGATGTTACCATTATGAGCAAGATCTACAAGAAAAACCTCAAGCACGAAGAAAAATCGAGCATCAACGAAGAGGTCACGATAGATCAATCGGGTCAGCCGAAGATCTCTAAAACTCTCGGAGGGAAGCTCCTGTCGGTTAAATAGTGAAAGGTGAAAGGTAAAAGGTGAGAAA